>JAVESC010000025.1:0-34728 GCA_034006805.1 Advenella sp. | reverse complement strand
CGGGTAGCGGTTGATTTGTGCGCGCGTTGGATTGCCAATGGCCACGATGTTTTGCTGGTGACCCAAACCGATGACGCTGAAGATGCTTATGAATTGAATAAACAGGTCCAGCGGATTTCCCTGAATACCGCCGGTTTCAAGGGGTTAATGGCCAACTTGCGGCGCCTTTTTATTTTGCGCCGGGAAATCAGGCGTCACCGCCCTGATATTGTAATCGGTTTTATGACCACCTCTTCCATTCTGGCTGTATTGGCAGGCACCGGAATACGCGGGTGTCATGTGATTGCCACCGAGCATACGCATCCACCTTCCCAGAAACTGTCTGGCCTGTGGCAAAAATTGCGGCGTTATACGTATCCCAGGGCCTCCAGGGTGATTGCCTTAACCCGCGGTACACAAGCATGGCTTGAAAAAAACGTGCCGGGTTCAACTGTTGCCGTGATTCCCAATGCGGTGCATTGGCCCCTTGAAAACAAAGAACCTGTGATTGAATGCGTAAAAACGCCAGGCCGCAAGCTTTTGCTGGGGGTGGGCCGCTTGCATCATGATAAGGGGTTCGATTTGTTAATAAAGGCCTTTGCGTCTATTGCTCACTTGCATCCCGAATGGGATTTGATTATTCTGGGTGAAGGCGACAAGCGGGAAGCCTTGCAAAAGCAGCTTGATGAGGCTGGTATGGGGCATCGTATTTCCATGCCCGGAAGGGCCGGCAATATGCGTGCCTGGGCCAAGTCTGCTGATATCTATGTGTTAAGCTCACGTACCGAAGGGCTGTCAAACAGCCTGCTTGAAGCCATGGCCTGTGGGGTGCCCAGTGTCGCATTCGATTGTGATACCGGGCCGCGAGAAATTATTCGTCCCGATCTGGATGGCGTACTGGTGCAGCCGGCTGAAGATGAAGAAGCCCTGGCGGCCCATTTGTCAGCACTCATGTTTGATCAGGTCAAACAGGTGGAATTGGGCAAACGCGGCATTGATGTCCGCGATCGTTTTTCAATGCGCCGGATCTCAGGACTGTGGCAGGAAGTGTTTAACGACGTCCTGGGCAATAAAAAAGACGGCCAAAAGGGGTAAGCATGTGTGGAATAGTAGGCATTGCCGGAAGCCAGGAGGACAAGGAAAGCATACTGCGTGAGAGTTGTCGCAAAATTGCCTACCGTGGTCCCGATAGCCAGGGAGTCTGGCTAAGCCCGGAAGGGCATGTCGGGTTTGGCCATGTCAGGCTGGCCATTCAGGATTTGTCAGAACAGGGGCATCAGCCCATGCCTTCGGCAGACCAGCGTTTCATGATGGTGTTTAACGGGGAAATTTATAATCACCCCGAACTGCGTGCGCAGCTGGAAAAAAATGCCCAGGCACCGGCCTGGCGTGGCCACTCCGATACCGAAACGTTGCTGGCCTGCTTTTGTGCCTGGGGTATTGAACCAACCCTGAAAAAAGCTATTGGCATGTTTGCCATTGCAGTCTGGGACCGACAAGAAAAAAAATTAATTCTGGCACGTGACCGTTTTGGTGAAAAACCTTTGTATTATGGCTTTGCCGGGCAGGGGCTGGTATTTGCCTCGGAACTCAAGGCGATCATGGGGGTGCCGGGGTTTGAAAAACAGCTTAACCGGGATGCGATTACCTTACTGTTGCGGCACAATTATATTCCTGCCCCTTACAGTATTTTTCAACATATATACAAGTTGCCGCCCGGTACCTGGTTAAACCTGTCCGAAGAGGACTGGCAAAACAGGCGCCAGGTAGAGCCACAGGTTTACTGGTCTGCCTACGAAACGGCCAGGCAGCAGCCCAAGGTTCACTACGAATCAGACGCCGCCGCTACCGATGCGCTGGCGGGCGTGCTGTCCAGGTCTATCAAATCCCAGTTAATTTCTGATGTGAGCCTGGGGGCGTTTTTGTCTGGTGGCACCGATTCTTCCCTGATTGTTGCCTTGATGCAGCAGCAAAGCGCACAGGCAGTCAACACGTTTTCTATTGGCTTTCATGAAAAAAAATATAACGAAGCCGAATATGCCAAGTCTATTGCCAACCATTTGGGTACCGATCATACCGAGCTGTATGTCAGTGCCAATGATGGCCTGGCCTTGGTGCAGTCTTTGCCTGCCATGTACGATGAGCCGTTTGCCGATTCTTCACAAATTCCCATGGCATTGGTAACGCAAATGGCATCCCAATCGGTAACGGTGGCTTTGTCGGGTGATGCTGGTGACGAGCTGTTCGGGGGCTATTCCCGCTATCAGCGGGCAGCGTCATGGTGGGCGCGTCGTGAAAAAACCTTGCCTTTTATCCGTGTACTGTTGGCGGGTGCCGCCGGTAAGCTGGCCCCGGGCTTTAGTGGTAATAAAAAAGACAAGCTGCAAAAACTGAATGAAGTGCTGCGTGCCGCAGATGCCGTTGATTTTTACCGGCAATTTGTTTCATACTGGAAAGATCCCTCAAGTGTGGTGTTGGGTGCTCAAGAACCGGCAACCGCTTTTACCTTGGCGCCCATTGGTTCTTTTCTGGAAACCATGATGATTATGGATACGGTTTCCTATTTGCCTGACGATATTCTGGTTAAGGTAGACCGGGCAGCCATGGCCTGTTCGCTGGAAACTCGCGTTCCCTTGCTGGACCCCGGCATGTTTGAATTTGCCTGGGGCCTTGAAGACAAGTACCGGGTGCGAGATGGTCAGAACAAGTGGTTGCTCAAGCAACTTTTGTATCGAATGGTACCCCGTACATTACTGGAACGTCCTAAAAAAGGTTTTTCGGTGCCTATGGGTGAATGGTTAAGAGGGCCACTTAAAGATTGGGCCAATAATTTGCTTGATCCTTCCCGCTTGCAGAAGCAGGGTTTGCTTGATGCGGCGCAGGTGCAGGTGCGCTGGCAACAGCATTTGGCGCAGCAGTTTGACTGGAGTCCTCATTTATGGGGCATTCTGATGCTGCAGGCCTGGATGGATCATTACGATATACAGGGTTAATAGCCTGAAGCAGGACCATAAGAAATAGGTTGGGTATTATGAAAATCATGTTGCTGGTCAGTTCAATGAATGCAGGTGGCGCCGAGCGTGTAGCCGCCACACTGGCAAATGCCTGGGTTAAACAGGGGCATAACGTGGTACTTGTACCTTGTTTTTTAACGGGCAGTGGCCATTCGTTTTACCCCCTGCATTCAGATGTCCAGGTAAAATGGCTGGCCGACGACCTGCCTCGCCAGCAGTGGCTGGGCCGGATCAGTAAACCGTTGGTACTTAGAAAACGCATCAGGACAGAGCAGCCCGATGTGATTGTTTCATTTCTGGCCAATGTGAATGTCACCACCTTGATGGCAACCAAAGGCATTGATATCCCGGTCATTGTTTGTGAACGAACTCATCCTGTCTTGAGTAAAAATATTGGCGGTATCTTAAAACTGTTACGCAAAAAACTGTACCCCCGGGCAGATGCCGTCATGCTTCAGACCGAAGAGGCTGCTCGTGCGTTTACCCGGGTCTTGCCGGGTCTGAAGCATGTTGCGGTTATTCCGAATCCTTTGCCCGAGGGGATTGAACAACTGACTACTTGTAATGGGCTGTGCACGGTAAGCGGGCGCAAGACACTGGCGGCCATGGGCCGTTTTGTACCTGCAAAGCAGTTTGATATCCTGATTGATGTCTTTGCCACCGTCAGCCATGATTATCCCGATTGGGATTTATGTATCTGGGGCGATGGGCCAGAGCGTGCTGTCCTGATTGATAAAGTCAAAAAATTGGGTTGCAGCCAGCGCATCACCTTGCCAGGAAAAACCACCGAACCCTGGAAAGAATTGTCACATGCCCATGCTTTCGTGATGACGTCGCGGGTGGAAGGGTTTCCCAATGTTTTGCTAGAGGCAATGGCCCTGGGATTGCCCAGTATCAGTTTTGATTGCCCCAGTGGTCCGGCCGAATTGACCCAACAGGGAACCACAGGTTTGTTGGTGCAGCTCAATGATAAGCTTGAGCTTGAAAAAGCGATCAGGCGTTTTTTGTGCGATGATGATTTCCGGTGCTCCCTGGGGGCACGTGGCAAGCAGTCGGTCTGGTCCCGGTACCAGCTTGAAACCGTGTTGCGCCAGTGGGATGAGTTGTTCAGGCAGGTGGGCGTTCCGGTTTCAGAAAAAACGCAAAACCAATGAAAAAAAATCAAAAAATACGTGTCGCACACCTGATTAGCGGTCTTGGGCAGGGGGGGGCTGAATCGGTCCTTTTTCGCCTAAGTACATGGCCTGACCAGGACGTAGAGCATATTGTGGTGTCGTTTGCCGATGCCGGTATTTATGGCCAACCGCTAACCGATGCCGGGGTAGCGGTGAAAATGCTGGGCATGACCCCAGGGCGTCTGACCCCGTCAGACTTCTGGCGTCTTAAAAAATGTCTGATCCAGCTCAATCCCGATGTGATCCAGACCTGGATGTACCATGCCGACCTGATCGGCGGGTTGGCGGCCCGCATGGGCGGGTTTCGGCATATTGCCTGGGGTATTCGCAACTCGGGTGCCAGTTTGGCCAAGAGCAGCCGTTCAGCCTATCTGTTTGCCCGGCTGGGCGGGTTCTTCTCACGCTGGCTTCCCCAGCAAATTATCTGTTGTGCCGAAGATGCCCGTTACCGGCATGTCCAATGGGGTTATGCCCCTGAAAAAATGGTGGTTATTCAAAATGGCTACGATTTGTCACGCTGGGTTCGCAGTGAGCCAGCCCGCCATGCCTTGCGGGCAGAATGGGGGGTTAGCGGGCAGACACCGCTAATAGGCTTTGTGGCGCGCTGGAACCCCCTGAAAGATCATGCCAGCCTGATTCAGGCCTTTGCCCGATGCCTTGAAAAACAGCCCGATTTACATTGTGTTCTGGTAGGCAAAGACATGGATGCCAGTAACCCGTCCTTAATGGCCTTGCTGGCTCAGTACGGGGTTAAGGAACGCACCATTTTGCTGGGCATGCGTAACGATGTGCCGCAAATCATGAGTGCACTTGACTTGCATGTGCTGTCCAGTATTGCCGAGGGTTTTCCCAATGTGGTGGCCGAAGCCATGGCATGTGGTGTACCCAATGTGGTGACCAATGTGGGGGATGCCGCCTTAATTGTGGGCGATGATGGCTGGGTCGTACCCGCTTCCAATCCAGCGCAGCTGGCTGAAAAAATGATGCAGGCGCTGGAATTTATTGAAATGACCGATAAAAGCGTACTGGCGCAACAGGTACGGGCACGGGTTTTGGAGGCGTTCAGTCTTGAGAAAATGGTTGCCGGATACCGGCAAACCTGGCTGGCCATGCTTGGTGCAAACGGCAAGGCAAAATAAAAGGATGGATATGTCCAGAAAAATACTGTTTGTGGTGAATAATCCGGCTTTTTTCCTGTCGCATCGCCTGCCGATTGCCCTGAAGGCAAAAGAAGAAGGTTATGAAGTGGCCGTTGCCACCATGCCAGGAGAGGCCGTGGCACAAATTGTGGCGCACGGCCTGACGCATTTTGTGATTCCCATGTCACGCAGTGGCATGAATCCATTTGCAGAGCTAAAAACCATTTATGCCTTGTGCCGCTTGTATCGCCGCTATCGGCCCGATTTAGTGCATTTGGTCACGATTAAACCGGTTTTATATGGTGGCATTGCCGCCCGCCTGGCCAGGGTGAAAGCGGTGGTTTATGCCATTTCAGGGCTGGGGTTCATCTTTACCCGCCAACGCAAGGGGGTTGATTGGGTCAGGCAAATTACCCAGCTGCTGTACCGTTTGGCACTGGGGCATGCCAATAGCCGGGTGATTGTCCAGAATGACAATGACCGGCAGATTTTGCTGGATATCGGTGCCATGCAAGAAACCCAGGCAGTAAAAATCAGGGGTTCGGGGGTGGATGTGACGGTCTTTGCCACACAGCCCGAGCCAGAAAAGCCGGTGGTGGTGACCATGGCTGCCCGTTTGCTTAAAGACAAGGGCGTGATGGAATTTGTTAAGGCGGCGGGTATCTCCGCCCGCTGTGGCAGTGAGATACGCTGGCAACTGGCCGGTACGCCAGACCCGGGCAATCCGGCTTCGGTGAGCCAGGCTGACATGGAAAGCTGGGGCACAGCGGTCGAAGTATTGGGAGAGGTCAAGGATATTGCCAACCTGTATGCGCAGTCCCATATTGTGGCCTTGCCTTCTTATCGTGAAGGCTTGCCCAAATCGCTGGTAGAGGCGGCCGCCTGTGGCCGAGCCGTGGTAACGACTGATGTACCCGGTTGTCGGGATGCCATCGCAGTAGGTAAATCGGGCCTGCTGGTGCCCGTCAGGGATGCGCAAAAATTGTATGAAGCGGTTGCCAGGCTGGCTGCCGATGATAACCTTAGGTTAAGCATGGGTAAAGAAGGCCGCATCCTGGCGCTGGAAGAATTTGATATCCGCAAGGTGGTTGCGCGGCACCTGGCGATTTATCGTGAGCTTTTATCCTGACGCAAGCAAGGCTTGCGAAGCAGGCTTGCTATGGGTACTCATTCCCGTGGGGATGTATCGTAGATCCGTTGCGCGGCAAACCTGTTCATGCCCATGCTTCTGCGCGGGAATGAACAGGAGGTTAAATTAAAAAGGCAGTTTGGCGTCAGGGGCATAGGTGGTAAATACTTGCCTGAATTCATCCTGGATGCGGGCCAGGGCAACGGGGTTTTCGGCTTCAAAACGCAGTACCACCACGGGTGTGGTGTTGGAGGCACGGGCCAGGCCAAACCCGTCTTCGTATTCGGCGCGTACCCCATCAATCGTATTAATATCCTGTGCGGTTGCAAATGAAGCCTGTTCTTGCAGGGTTTTGATCAGGGCATGAGGCTGGCCTTCCTGCATTTCAAGTTTCAGCTCGGGGGTAGAAATATCCTGGGGAATGGCATTCAGGATCTCACTGGGGTTATTAAACCGCGACAGGATTTCCAGCAGGCGGGTGCCGGTGTACAGCCCGTCATCAAAGCCATACCAGCGTTCCTTGAAGAAAATATGGCCACTCATTTCACCGGCCAGTGGGGCACCGGTTTCAGCCAATTTGGCCTTGATAAGTGAATGCCCGGTTTGCCACATCAGGGGTTTGCCACCGGCCAGTGCAATGCCTTCGGCCACGTGGCGGCTGCATTTGACATCATAAATAATGGTTTCACCGGGACAGCGCTCCAGAACATCGCGGGCAAACAGAATAAGCTGGCGATCGGGCCAGATGATAGTGCCGGTTTTGGTCACTACGCCCAGGCGGTCGGCATCGCCGTCAAAAGCCAGACCCAGTTCGCAATCGGTGTTTTGAACGTGTTTAATCAGGTCTTCAAGGTTGTGCGGATCGGCCGGGTCGGGGTGGTGGTTGGGGAAACTGCCGTCCACCTCGCAGAACAGTTCATCCACCTCGCAGCCCAGTTGCCTGAACAGGGCTGGGGCGACATTGCCGCCTACGCCATTGCCGCAATCAATTGCGATTTTCATGGGGCGTGCCAGTTTGACGTCGCTGCAAATGCGCTGGATATATTCGGGGATGATGTTGATGTTTTCCCGGGCCCCTTTGCTGTTGGCAAGTGGCAAGGATTCAATGGCCAGCATCTCGTCGCGCAATTGTAAGACGTCGCTGCCATACAGGGCCTTGCCCCCAATCATCATTTTAAAACCGTTATATTGCGAAGGGTTATGACTGCCGGTAATGGCGACTGCCGTGCCAATGTTTTGGGCGTAAGCAACAAAATAAACCAGGGGTGTGGGTACCTGACCCAGGTCGATGGTGTTGACACCCTCATCATTAATACCCTGTTGCAGGGATTCGGATAGCTCCGGGCTGCTGGTGCGCCCGTCATAACCCGTAATAATAGTGAAGATATTTTGTTTTTTTGCCCGGGCAGCCAATGCCCGGCCAAGCAGGTAGGCAAACCCCCGATTGAGCTGTTCGGGAACCGTACCCCGAATATCATAGGCCTTGAATACACTTGCTGCTAATAATGACGCCACGGAAAAATCCTTATAAGGAAAACAATTCGTTTTGAATCATACGAGAAACTTAACGATAGTAAGCAATTTGGGTAGAATGATAGAATAAATTAATTGCATATATTATAAGTCCCTCGTCCTCATGGAGGGGGTATTGCAGACAGAACTTTTACAGGTTTTTATATGAACGTTTTGGCAGTTTTACAGGAAATCGTTGGGGCAGAGCATGTCCTTACCGGCGAACAGGCTCAGGCTTACTTAACAGACTGGCGCGGTCGTTATACGGGTAAAGCGCAAGCGGTGGTTCGCCCGGGTTCGGCCCAAGAGGTGGCAAAGGTGGTAAAAACCTGCCTGCAGTACGATATTCCGGTGGTGCCTCAAGGTGGCAATACGGGCCTGTGCGGCGGAGCCACCCCCAATAACAAAGGCGATGCCATTGTTATTTTGCTAACCCGTCTTAACAAAGTACTTGATATTGATACCGATAACGACACCATCACGGTTCAGGCCGGTTGTGTCCTGCAATCGGTTCAAGAAGCGGCGGTACAGGCCGGACGCCTGTTTCCACTAAGCCTGGCAGCCGAAGGCAGTTGCACCATTGGGGGTAATCTGGCCACCAATGCCGGTGGTACCCAGGTCTTGCGTTATGGCAATACCCGTGACCTTGCACTTGGCCTGCAGGTAGTCACGGCCGAGGGTGAAATCTGGGATGGCCTGCGTGGTTTGCGCAAAGACAATACCGGCTACGATTTACGCAATTTGTATATTGGCAGTGAAGGAACGCTGGGTATTATTACCGCAGCCACCCTTAAACTGTACCCGCAGCCGGTGGCCAAATGTACCGCACTGCTGGCGCTGGATGATATTGATGCGGCGGTTAAAATGCTGTCGCGTGCCCGTGGCGGATTTGGTGCTTCATTAACCGGGTTCGAATTAATGTCCAATTATTGCCTGCGTTCGGTTACCCAGTTGTTTCCCCAGCAAAAAATGCCATTTGAAGGCCCCAGCCTGGAATCTGCCTGGTATGCCCTGCTTGAAATTTCCGATAGCGAAAGCGAAGAACATGCCCGCGAGCGCTTTGAACTGGTGGTAGGAGAAGCCATTGAGGCGGGTGAAGTGCAGGATGCCGTCATTGCCGAGTCTATTCAGCAAAGCAAAGACTTATGGCATTTGCGTGAAAGCATTCCGTTGGCAGAAGCCGAAATCGGCAAGGGCATCAAGCATGATGTTTCCATTCCGGTATCTAAAATTGCCGAATTCGTGGCTAAAACCAATGGTCTGTTACAGGCGTCTTTTCCGGGCGTGCGCCATATTATTTTTGGTCATCTGGGCGATGGCAACCTGCACTATAACGTGGGTGCGCCAATCGGTGAAGAGGAAGGTTTTCTTGCCCGTCAAAAAGATGTCTACGAAGTGGTGCACAACAGTGTGCATGCCTTTAACGGTTCTATCAGCGCCGAGCATGGTGTGGGCCAATTGAAAAAAGACCTGCTGCCTAATTACAAGCCGGCGGTAGAATTGTCCCTGATGCGCAAGATCAAGCGGGCGCTTGATCCTAACGGCATCATGAACCCGGGAAAAGTCATCAATAGCGTTGACATTTAGGACAAAAATAGGTGGCACGCTGGCCCTGGATGATTTTCCTGACCGGGGTGTCACATTTTTTGCAGGGTAGTTTTTCCCGGTCATAAACGGCGGCGTAAATGTCAAAATAAGCGCCCACCTCGCCGTTGGTGCCGGTGTAGTCTTTCAGGGTGCTGCCGCCCGACTCAAGCGCGTCATTCAGGGTTTCAATAATGGCCTGGTGCAAGCGTTTGCAGCGCGCCAGCGAAAGGGTTTGTGCTGCGGTTTGGGGGTTTATTCGTGCCCTGAACAAACTTTCCGAGGCATAAATATTGCCAACACCCACCACAATCTCACCACTTAGCAAGACGGTTTTGATCGCGCTTTTCTTGTCTTTCAATGCCTTGTGCAGGTAAGTGGCCGTAAACTGCGGGTCAAAGGGTTCAATGCCCAGCCTGGCCAATAACAGGTGATGTTGGATATCCCCGTTTTCGGCCGGATGCCATAAAACAGCCCCAAAACGCCGAGGGTCGTTCAGGCGGAATTCGGCATTGTCAAAAACAAATTCAACATGATCGTGTTTAAGTAAAAATTCGCCTGGGGCAACCCGGCGAATGGAACCCGACATGCCCAGATGAATCATTAAAACACCATGTTCAAAGGCCAATAGCAAATATTTGCCGCGCCGTTGGCAGGCCTGTAAAACATGGCCTTGCAGGGTTTCATTCAGGTTTGCCGGCACCGGCCAGCGAAACTGATGGTGGTGAACACGGACTTCGTTAACTGAGTGGCCGCTAATGACACTGTCAAGACCGCGGCGGGTGGTTTCTACTTCGGGTAATTCTGGCATATTGATTAAGTGAAAAATGAGGTAAGTGTTGTTTTTGTTGTGCTGGAAAATGTTTAAACATTTGCTTAAAGGGGGTTTTATCAGAAAGTGTACTGAAGAATGATAATATCAGTATTCTTGTATAAACTATTTCCGGTATGGCCATTTTTCCTGCGGTGACTGTTTTCAGAAAATCTCTTCTTGCCTGCGCGGTCTCGGTTTCTACCCTGTGGGGTAGCCTTGCCTGTGCCCAGGGCCAGATGGCGCCAGTCATGCCCCGCTTGCATGCTGCGCTGGACTTTATTCCCGCCTATAAACTTAAGCCTGTACAGTTGGTTGATCACACCAATGCAGATGATATCTTCAGCTTGCTGGTGGTGGAGTTTGCCATTCAGGATGAAAAATTCGAGCTGGCTGCCCAGGCTGCCTTTGATTTCGCCAAAGAAAAAAATGATGTGCAAATGGCGAAAAAGGCCATGCAATTGTACTTGGCCAGTTCTTCAGGCCAGAAAGCGGCAGATGCGGCAAGGCTGTGGTACAAACTTGATCCTGATAATGAAGAAGCGTCGGCAACCGCTTTGGCACTGGCTGCTTCAAACGGTGAAACCGAAGGCCTGGTTAATGCATTAAGGTTGCGGCTGCAGCAAGCCAAGAATAAAGAACAGGCGATTTACCAAACTGCTTCAATTGTTGCCAGAATGAATGATAAGAAAATGGTCCTGGACGTTTATGAAAAGGCTGTCGAAGGGGTGGTGGATGACCAGTCAACCTCTTTTATGTTAATGGCTGATTTGGCCTATCAGGTCAACGAGCTGGAAAAAGCCTGGCAATCTTCCCTGAAAGCCCTTGAGCTTGACGCGGCATCCGATGCCTCGGCCGAACGTGTTTTGCAATATGGTCGGGAAAATCATAAAAAAGAAGCAATGAAAATTGTCGGAAACTTCATTCAAACCAATGCGAATGCAAGGCGATTACGCCTGCTTTATATCAGTGAAATGGTTAGCGACAAGCAGTTTGATGCGGCGATCCATGAATTGAAGAAAATGGAAAAAACTTTTCCGGAAGATTTTGATTTGCTGTACATGGAGGCACAGGTTTATTACCAGGCAAAAAAACCGGCGCAGGCCAAGAAACTGCTAAAACAGTTTCTGGATGTTCAGATCCAGCGTCGTGCAGCCCTGTCAGATGCCGAAACCGATGCACAGGGGCAGGCTGCCGATGCCAGAATCATGTTGGCCCAAATTTATGAAGAAGAACAAAACTATCGGGCAGCCATCAGTCAGCTGGAAAAAATAGATGAGCCCGGTGCGCAAATGCAGATTGCAATGCAAATTGCCGTATTGCATGGAAAAAATGGCAATGAGGCAAAGGCCACCACGATGTTGCAATCGCTTAAGCCCGAAGAGGAAGAAGATGCCGTACGTATTCGCCTGATGCAGGCATTTATCTATCGTAATGCCGGCAAGGCGGATCAGGCAATTCGCTATTTGCAGCAGGCTGATAAGGAAATGCCCAAGAACGCACTGATCAAGTATGAGCTTGCCATGATGTACGAGCAGCAGGGAAGTTTTGCAGAAATGGAAACCTTGCTTAGGGAAGTTATTTCCCTGAAACCGTCTTCTCCCGATGCTTATAATGCGCTGGGTTATGTATTTGCCGACCAAAATATGCACCTTGAAGAAGCCCAGCTGTTGCTAGACAGGGCGGTTGCGCTGGCACCTGAAAGTCCATTCATTCTGGATAGTATGGGGTGGCTGCAGTTTCGCCTGGGTAATCTTGAACTGGCGTTTGAGTATCTTGAAAATGCCTTTGAGTTGTCCGAACAGGCGGATATTGCCGCGCATCTTGGAGAAGTGCTTTGGGTCAAGGGTGAAAAAGACAAGGCGCGTGATATTTTTATGAAAGGCCGGAAGCTGGAAAAACAAAACAAGACACTGGAAGATACAATCAAGCGCTTGGGTATTTCTATGCGAGATAAAAAATGAAGCATTTCAAACGGTTTTTTCGCTATGCGGGTGCGTTAAGTTTAATGGGGGCGCTGGCCGCTTGCGCACCAACCCTTAAACAAACCGCACAAGATGACGGCACCTATAGTCGTGCTGGGCGATTTGCCCTGAATGTATGGGATAAAACTATTGATCGTAATAAAGAAGCCGTGCAAGGCGGGTTTTTGTGGATTGATACCACGCAACGGTTAGACCTTGATTTACGAAACCCGCTGGGTTCTACGCTTGCCAGGGTATCGGTAACGCAAGACAAGGCCGCACTGGTTCATGCCGATGGCTCCCAAATAACAGCCGAAAGCCCCGATGCCCTGGTGGCTGAAGTCTTGGGGAGCGAGATCCCGGTTGCAGGCCTGCGTTACTGGCTTAAAGGTCTTGTTGCCCCTGTAGCGGCCGAGCAGGAACAACGCGATGCACAGGGTAATCTGGGTTCATTTACCCAGGCTGGCTGGAAAGTCACCCTGTCTGATTATGATCATAAAGGCCCTCGTAAACTGGGTATGGTACGCAATGAAACCCTTCAGACCATTACGGTCAGATTGGTTATTAACGAATAATCAAGAATAATGAAACATCTGTATGATGTGCCGGCGCCGGCCAAGCTGAACCTTTTTTTGCATGTTACCGGGCGTCGGGAAGATGGCTACCATCTGCTGCAAACGGTTTTTGTGTTTATAGACCTGGCCGACCAACTGCAGTTTGAATTGCGTAATGATGGCGTTATTTGCCGGCAAACCAGCTTGCCGGGCATTGACCACGAGAGCGACCTGATTGTGCGTGCTGCCCGTGCCTTGCAAAAGGCAACAGGCACTGCCCAGGGAGCCACCATTCATGTACAAAAAAACATTCCGGCTGGCGGTGGCCTGGGGGGTGGCTCCAGTGATGCGGCAAGCACCCTGGTTGCGCTTAACCGGCTATGGAAAACCGGGTTAAGTCGTTGGGAATTGCAACAGCTGGCTTTGCCGCTGGGGGCCGATGTACCGGTGTTTGTGTTTGGCCAAAACACGTTTGCCGAAGGCATTGGCGAGGCATTTACCGCTTGCCGGGTACCCGAACAGGCTTATCTGGTTTTTCAGCCTCGGCTGGGTATTTCAACACCGGCCATTTTTACGGATCCCGGTTTATGTCGTGACACACCGTTGGTCACGGTTCAGGATGTACAGCAAAGCCTGTCTTTACCGGTACCTGAAACCTCATTAATAAGCCAGCCGGCATTTTTTGGCCATAACGATCTTGAGACGGTGGCCTGTCGCCAGCATCCCGGATTACAGCAGCTGGTAGACTGGCTTGCAGCCAGGCAGGTAAAGGCGCGCATGACTGGTTCGGGCGCCTGTTTTTTTGCGCCGTTCCCGTCTTATGCCGATGCTTTGCGGGCCAGGCACGGGCTGGACGCTAATTTACCCGCATTTAACCAGGGGGCGCAGGTGCCTGTTAAGCGGGTCATTGCAGTCCGGGGTCTGGCCCGGCATCCTTTGTATGACTGGGTAAAAAATTAAGACAAAGTCATGGGCAAGCTGCTGTCAGTACGCCAATCTGGCGCGTTGAGCAGGCCATTGGCTTGTCAGATATGAATGAAACTGCCAGGCAAAAAAACGATATCAAACAGGATGAAAAGTTTTTTGTCGTGTATTTGATACAAAAACAACAAATTCATTAAAAAAATCAAGAAAGGGGTTCACAAGATAGGAAAAGCAGATATAATTTCATCTTTCAGTTAACAAGCAATCTTTAACAAGCTTTGTTAGCTGGCAGTACAAGAAATTTTGGGGCGTCGCCAAGCTGGTTAAGGCACTGGATTTTGATTCCAGCATGCGAAGGTTCGAATCCTTCCGCCCCAGCCAAAATCTCGTTAAGTACATCATCGGAGCCGTCGGGCCTGGCCTATAAGTTGGGTTAAGGTTTCGCGGTTTTTTTTATTTCATCTCACAAAAAATCCTCTCTATCATGACTAACAACAACTTCATGATTTTCACTGGAACAGCAAACCCGCGTTTGGCTGTCAACGTAGTGAATCATCTTGACATGTCTCTAGGAAAAATGACTGTCGGGCGTTTTTCAGACGGGGAGGTGATGGTTGAAATTCTTGAACACGTCCGTGGCCGTGATGTATTTGTCTTGCAGCCCACCTGCGCACCCACTAATGATAACTTAATGGAAATCATGACCATGGTTGATGCCTTGCGTCGTGCTTCTGCCGGCAGCATTACTGCCGCCATTCCTTATTTTGGCTATGCACGCCAAGACCGCCGTCCGCGTTCCGCCCGTGTTGCCATTTCCGCCAAAGTGGTTGCCAACATGCTGCAAAGCGTTGGTGTCGATCGCATCCTTACCATGGACTTGCACGCCGACCAAATCCAGGGCTTTTTTGATATCCCTGTCGATAACATCTATGCAGCGCCGGTCCTGCTGGCCGATATCGACCAGCGTAACCTTAGCAACCTGGTGGTGGTTTCTCCTGATATTGGCGGTGTGGTGCGTGCCCGTGCCCTGGCTAAGCAGCTAGAGGCTGATCTGGCTATTATCGACAAACGCCGTCCGCGCGCCAACGTTTCCGAAGTCATGAATATTATTGGCGAGGTTGACGGCCGTACCTGTATCATTATGGATGACATGGTAGATACTGCCGGTACCTTGTGCAAGGCCGCTGCCGCCCTTAAAGAGCGTGGCGCCGGTGCTGTTTACGCTTATTGTACCCACCCGGTTTTATCAGGCAGTGCCATAGAACGCATTACCGAATCCGAACTTGATGAGCTGGTGGTTACCGATACCATTCCTTTAAACGAACAGGCTGCAAGCTGCCCTAAAATCCGCCAGCTTTCAACCGCCGCCTTATTGGGTGAAACCATTTTGCGTATTGCCCATGCCGAGTCGGTCAGCTCTTTGTTTGTAGAATAATTTTTTACCCGGTGTTGGTCGCGGCATCGGGCTTCGTTATTAAGCCGTTTGCGGTTTAATTTTTTTTATATATCCGTATTTATAATACGTTTGTTTTGGAGTATTCCATGAAATTCACAGCCACATCGCGTAGTGTACAGGGATCGAGTGCGAGCCGCCGCCTGCGCCGCGCCGGCCGCGTTCCAGCCATCGTTTACGGTGGTAAAACTGACGCCCTTAGCATCGAGCTTGACCATAACGAAATCTTCCACGCTTTGCGCAAAGAAGGTTTTCACGCTTCAGTCCTGAACATGGAACTGGATGGTAATGTACAAAATGTATTGTTGCGTGCTGTTCAATGGCACCCTTACAAGCCACTGGTCATGCACGTTGACTTCCAACGTGTTAGTGCTGACCAGGCCATTACCACTAAAGTACCCTTGCACTTCATCAACGAAGAAATTTCTCCAGCCGTTAAACTGCAAGGCGCACAAATTACCCGTGTTGCCAACGATGTTGAAATTACTTGTTTGCCTAGCAATTTGCCACAGTTTATCGAAGTGGACTTGGCTGAAGTCGAGGCGGGTGGCGTATTCCACTTGAGCCAGATCGCAGCCCCTGAGGGTGTGCAATTTGTTGTGATTGGTGATGATCCAGTCTTGGCGGCCGCTTCTACAGCAGCTGCCGGTGAATCAGATGCCGACGCTGAAGATGGCGAAGCTGCTGAGTAAGTCGTAATATTGCGTTCGAAATAAACAGGCAAAAATTTTATTCTGTCTGTTATGTTTTGTTCATGAATAGCCCCCGTAATGCTTTTTGCTGTTCGGGGGCTATTGCTTTATAAGGTTGCTGATTATGTCTTTATCCATTCGCCTGATTGTGGGCCTGGGCAATCCGGGCGGTCAATATGAAGCTACACGGCACAATGCCGGATTTTGGCTGGCCGATCATATTGCCGATGACCTGAATGCCTCATTTAAGCCGGAGTCGGCTTTTTTTGGGCAAGTTGCCAAGGCAAAGTATCAGGGAACCAATGTTTTTCTGTTAAAGCCGGCGACTTACATGAATCGGTCGGGGCAGGCGGTAAGTGCCTTGGCCCGGTTTTACAAGATAGAGCCCGAAGAAATCCTGGTGTTGCACGATGAGCTGGATTTGCCTCCCGGGCAGGTTAAGCTGAAAAAAGGCGGTGGTCATGCGGGGCATAATGGTTTGCGGGATATTCAGTCCGCATTAGGCGGCCCGAACTTCTGGCGCCTGCGCTTGGGGATAGGCCATCCTCGCACAATGGGGTTGGCGCAAAATGTGGCCGATTATGTGTTGCATATGCCACGTAAAGAAGATATGCCCCTTATTGATGATGAAATCCGGCGCGCCCGTGTTATTGTTCCCTTGCTGTTGCAAGGAGAGTTTTCAAAAGCGTCCAGTTCCTTGCAAGAAACAAAAGGAATTGCCCGGTCATGAAGTCACCCAGTTTTCGACAGGAGTTTGCCGAGTTTTTCCGCTATATAAGGCGTCCGGTATTGGCGCCCCGCAAACCTTGTCGTGGTGGTGGCAATGGCTGGAGGAAAGACTGGGTGCCATCTACTTCTTTTGGCCGGATGTTGCAGTGGGCAGCGTGCCTGTGGATAATTAATATATTTGTGTTTGCACCCATTGCTTTGACGGTTGCTAATAAAACCGGTGCGGCCCATCGAATTGATATCAACAATATTCCATTTTTAATGGCTGCGTTGTGGGCACCTGTGGTTGAAGAGTTATTGTTCCGCTATTGCCTGCGTCGGCCACAGTTAAGCCTGTGGCTGATTCCCGTCATGACATCAGTTGTCATCATGGGCCCCGTGCTTCAAAGTATAGTGCTGCTATTGCTGGTGCTTATGCTAATTGTTATGTTGGATGTCTGGCAGCTTACTACTAATGAGCATGCGTTAAAATGGTGTTGGCGCGTGCATTACCAAAAATTCTTTCCATTGGTTTTTCATGGGTCGGTGCTTGTGTTTGCCGGCTTGCATTTATGGAATTTCAGGCTCAATGAAATGAATTGGTGGCTGATGCCTTTGCTGGTATTGCCACAATGGTTTACAGGCATGGTGCTAGGCTGGATGCGTGTACGTGACGGCATTGGTACTTCAATTGTCATGCACATGATTTTCAATTCAGGCCCTGTTTTTCTGGTTTGGTTTTTATTGCAGTTCAGCCCTGAACTTGCCGCAACTTGAGGTTTACTATGAAAAGTGTAAAAATAATTTCTTCGGCTTTGTTTCTGACTGTATTCGTAGCAGGCTGTTCCGGTTATCGTCCTATTGTAGACGGGCAGGGCCGGGATATGTCCAATTATGAATATGATCTTCGTGACTGCCAGAATTACGCCCGCCAGGTTGATGGTGCCGGCCGTACAGGTGGTGGAGCCCTTGCCGGGGCCGCATTTGGTGCGGTACTGGGCCTGGTGGGGGGTGGTAATAGCAGTAATATTGCCCAGGCTGCCGGTGTTGGGGCAGTAACAGGCGGGGCTGCTGGTGGTGTTTCAACAGCGGCTTCGCAAAAACAGATTATCCGTAACTGTATGGTTGGTCGCGGTTATCGTGTGCTGGATTAACCCGTTTATTCTTCAGGAAAACGGGTCAACTCTCTGAATATGTACCCCTCTCAGGGGTACAATAACGGGTTTCGTGCTTTGATTTATTAAGGATTTTCAATGGCTCTTCAATGTGGCATCGTTGGTTTACCCAACGTAGGCAAATCAACTTTGTTTAATGCGTTAACGAAAGCGGGAATTGCCGCCGAAAACTATCCGTTTTGTACCATCGAGCCCAACGTAGGTATCGTGGAAGTGCCCGATACGCGGCTTGATGATCTTGCCATTGTTGTAAAACCGGAACGCGTTCTGCCGGCCACTGTCGAGTTTGTAGATATTGCCGGTCTGGTGGCTGGTGCCTCAAAAGGTGAAGGTCTGGGTAACCAGTTTTTGGCCAATATTCGCGAAACTGACGCCATTGTCCATGTGGTTCGCTGTTTTGAAGATGAGAACGTGGTGCACGTAGCCGGCAAGATTGATCCCATTTCAGACATAGAAGTCATTAATACCGAGCTGGCCCTGGCAGATATGTCTTCGGCAGAAAAAGCACTGCAAAAAGCCCAGAAAACCGCCCGTGCTGGCGATAAAGAAGGACAAAAACTGTGTTCTGTCCTGGAAAAAATTATTCCCGTCCTGAATGAGGCTCGCCCTATCCGTTCACTGGATCTGGATGAAGAAGAGCAGGCCCTGATTAAATCCTATTGTTTTATTACCGCTAAACGTGCCATGTATGTGGCCAACGTGAAAGAAGACGGTTTTGAAAATAATCCGCATCTGGCTGCCGTACAGGAATATGCCAAGGCAGAAAATGCGCCTGTAGTGGCCGTCTGTGCCGCTATTGAAGCGGAAATTGCCGACCTGGATGATGAAGATAAAGATGTCTTTCTGGCGGATATGGGTATGGAAGAGCCAGGCCTGAATCGTGTGATTCGTGCCGCGTACAATTTGCTGGGCCTGCAAACCTACTTTACCGCTGGCGTCAAAGAAGTTCGTGCCTGGACAATTCAGGTGGGTGATACGGCCCCCAGGGCGGCAGGTGTTATCCATACTGATTTTGAACGCGGTTTCATTCGCGCACAAACCATTGCATTTGATGACTTTATCAAATTCAAAGGAGAGCAGGGCGCGAAAGAAGCCGGTAAAATGCGGGCCGAGGGCAAAGAGTATGTGGTCAAGGATGGCGATGTGCTGAACTTCCTGTTCAACGTATGATCTAAACCTTACCCGATAAGTAAAACTTGGGTTAGTATTAAAGCCTTGGGTAGGCATTGGCACATGTTGTGCCAATGCCGGTCTTTAAAATTTAGTGAGTGAAAAGAATCAGTCATGAAAAAATGGCTTAAGCGCGTGTTGGTTGGTCTGGTTGTGCTTCTGCTAGTCACCTTTGTAGGTGGTGCAGTCTTTTTACTTACCTTTGACCCAAATGCCTATAAATATAAACTGGAAGAAATTGTCAGGTCTAACTATGATCGCGATCTTCAAATAAACGGCGATATCGAACTATCACTTTTTCCTCGCATCGGCCTGTCGGTTAATCAGCTGTCGTTGTCCGAGCCTGGCAATGATGACGTTTTTGTCTCTATTAACAGCGCCCGTTTTGCGGTGGCCATTTGGCCGCTTATCTCCAACCGTTTTGTGGTTGACCACGTTGCGGTAAGTGGTTTCAAGGCCTGGGTGGTGCGTGATGAAGCAGGCAATCTGAATTTTGAAGACCTGTTCGAGCAGAAAAACCCAGCTGTGGTGGCAGATAGCCTTAAAGAACCCGTTAATACCAATACAGTGCTGCCACAACCCTATAATACCGACTTCAAAATTGATATTGCCGGACTTGAGCTTCAGAACGGAGAGGTGTATTTCAGGGATATCAGCAGTCATCTGGATATGCGCCTGAAAAACATGACGATCAATACCGGCAGGGTTACTTTTGACCAGCCTTTTGATATAACACTGGCGGCACAGCTAGAGGGTGATCATCCTGAAGTAAACGCACAACTTAATGTTCAGGGCTTGCTTAAACTGGACCCGGTAAGCAAGCTTTATAATGCCCAGAAACTTGAAGTCGCTTTAAAAGGCAGGCTGGGCGATATAGATGCCAGTAGCGCCACACTTAAAGGCAGTTTCAATATAGACAGTTTTGTCCATGCCATAACCGGATCCGGTATGGAGTTGGTGGTTGCGGGCAATGGGGTAGAAGGCTCAGCGCTTAAAAAAATTGATATTAATGTAAGCGCTCCCAAGTTGAACTTCGATTCTTCCGCACCACTGTTGCAGCTTGAGAATTTTTCAGTCAAGGGTAGCGCGCAAAATGTTAATGATCAGTCATATGAGTGGTCTTTTGAATCCCCCGCGCTGGATATTTCTTCTACTGTAGCCGGTGGCAAGCCATTGGTTGGTTTTCTCCGGATGAAGGGGCGTGAACAGGTTGGGATCAATTTATCGCTTAAGGGTCTTAGTGGTTCCGCCGACAACCTTAAAGTGGCAGAAGTTAACATTGATGGCAAATACGCGCAAGCCAACAATCGGGTTATTGGCCTGAATATTTCTTCTCCGGCCCAGATGAATTTAATCGACCGGATAGTGATGCTTTCCGCGATTAGTGGTAATGCCAGCTTCAAAGATCAAGGGCTTGAAGAGCAGCTGGTTCCCGTGATTGGCAGTATTAATGCCGATTTTCAGAAAAACCGGGCCAGTTTTAAGCTTGATGCAGTGGTCAATGCCGGCAAGTTTAATCTGGATGGTGAGCTGCATAATTTTTCCAGGCCTAATGTGAATTTTGATTTAAGTGCCGACTCAATCAATCTTGATCAGGTTTTGGGCCCCTCCCCATCGCTTGCGATGGCAGAAAAAAACAATAGGGGTAACGGAAAATCCGTTACCCCGCCAGCGTCTGTCACAGCAGAAAAAGAAAAAACCGCCATTGCCCAAACTGCTGAAGCCCGTCCGGCACAACCGCCACAACCGGTACCCGCTCCTGTCACAAGCCTGAAGCGAGAATTGCTTCAGTCATTGCGGGGTATGGGCACCGTTAACCTGAAGCAAATGCGTTATCAGGATGTGGTTTTTAATGATGTGCAGGCTATTTTCCGTTTTGATCGCGCCAATCTTGACATGACGACGTTCAAATCCTGGGTTTTTGATGGGCAGGTAAGGGCTGATGCACAGCTTGACTTGGCCAAGGATGAAATTAAAACCGGGATAGAACTCGAAGCTATTGATCTGTCCCTGATGCAGCAGGCGTTTCATTGGACACATTGGCTAAGTGGTCGCGCTTTTATCAAGCTACAGCTTGAAAGTAATGGGGCCAATGAGAAAATGGTTCTGGAAAATATTAAAGGACAGGTTCAGGTAAAGGCGGAAAACGGTCTTGTTAATGGGTTTGACATCAATCAGCTGGTGCATGATCCGTTGAAATATATAGATCTTGATACGCCAACGTATCCATTTTCCATGAATTATAAAATCTCCACTCCTTATTCCTTAATTAGTGTTGATGCGCAGGTCGATAAAGGGGTTGCACAACTGGCTGCGTTGTTATTTGAAAGTGAGCGGTTTGCGGTTCAGGGTAATCCGAATGAAATGGTTTTCAATTGGAATAACGGAGACTTCAAGCTTCCTGTCACCTTGAAAACACGCCAGCCGGTAAAAATCAGTCAAAACAATATCACGCTTTCCATCAAGGAAATAAACCTGCCCGCTATTATTACAAGAGCTGGTCAGGCACTAACCGTTACCCTGCAATGGGATAAGCTCAAAGACTCCCCATTGGGAAAGCTGCTTGAAAAGAAAAAAGAGCAGGCGGCCAAAGAACAGGCGGTCCAAGAGCTGCTTGATGCATCTGTTCCAGAAGTGTCGGCATCCCCTGAAACTGATACACAAGCTGTTTCCGGGGCTTCAGAAGCATCGGTACCTGTGCAACAGACAAAAATTGAAAAATCCCAGGCAGTGCCCGGAAAACCAGATGAGCCAGTACCAACGCTTGAGCTACCCAAACCGCTAACAGACACGTCAACCGTGACAGATGACACAAATGAGTCTGCCAATATTGAACCGGCGGCTTCAACGGCAGAAACCGGGAAGACTGCCCCGGTAGAAGCCAAGGAATAGCCGTTTGGTTTTTTTCTTCCAGGCTAATGTTTTTTTCTTAATTATTTTACACGTCTTGAAATGAATGAAACAGTAAAATTCACACCGGTCTTTTCATGTGCAGCCGTTAGTGATTCCGTGCAAGCCGCGTACCAGAATCGTTGGTTTCTGGTTGATGGGAACGGCCAGGTTTTGGAAGATACAACGGGCAAGACGGCAGCGTTGTCATTATCTATCCGGTTTGCTTATCTGGTTTTCAAGGCACCAGGTATGTTGCGACTGGATATACCAATAGAGGTGCTGGAAGATGATGAGGACGCATTTGAGCCCATTACCCTTAATGGGCACTTAAAACGGGCGGTAAATGAAGGAGAGCTGGCCACGGCCTGGTTTTCCAACTATTATGGCAAAACCGTTCATTTAATGAAATTGCACCCTGAAGATCATCAGGCCTGAATAAAAGGCCTGCCATTTTAAAGACAGCGGTGCCCCAGCCTTTAGGCCGTGAGCGTTTTGTATTTTTCCATTAGCTGATCTGCATCTTCTTTCCATTGCGGATCGGGTTCAATACAGTCTACGGGACAAACCTGCATGCATTGTGGCGTGTCATGGTGCCCAACGCATTCAGTACATTTTTCCGGGTCTATGACGTAATATTCGTCACCCATGGTGATGGCATCGTTAGGGCACTGCGGTTCACAGACATCACAGTTAATACATTCTTCAGTAATTAATAAAGCCATGATATTGAATTGCCTGTTAAGTGTTTACCCTAGCATTATATTCCATTTCAATGAATGACTGGCATATACGTACTGTTTTATCGGATTTGCGCGTAAAACCCCGTCGTTCAGGGCGGGGAGGATGTCAATCAGACTGTGCCGCTTTGGCCTCTTTTCTGGCCTTGGCTTTTTCTTGCAGCCAGCGTTCTACGGACGGAAAAACAAATTTGCTAACGTCGCCACCCAGTAGCGCGATTTCACGTACAAAAGTACCTGAAATGAACTGGTACTGATCTGAGGGGGTCATGAACAGGGTTTCGACTTCGGGTAACAGGTGGCGATTCATGCCAGCCATCTGGAATTCGTATTCGAAGTCGGATACGGCACGCAAGCCACGGATAATGACACGTGCTTCTTCCTGGCGCGCAAAGTCTTTGAGCAGGCCGTCGAAGCTTTTTACCGTTACGTTATTGTAGTGACCCAATACTTCGTTGGCAATTTCCATCCTTTCTTCAAGTGTGAACAAAGGATGCTTGCCCGCGCTGGCGGCAACACCAATAACAACGTTGTCAAACAGACCGGCTGCACGACGAACCAAATCTTCATGGCCTCGTGTGAGGGGGTCAAATGTACCTGGATATACGGCAGTAATCATATCGAATATCTTTGAAAAAAGGGCATTATATGATAGTTTACTATGCTTGACTAAATTGATGTAGCTGAAAAAACACGACAGCAGCGTTTCCTTTCTTCATGAATTCAAAAGGGGGGCTTCATCAACTTGCGCGGGGAGCCTCGCCCTTCAGGGCGGGGAGGATGTCAATTTGTAAACTGATATAACTGGTAAAACACGGCGCCGGCTTTACCTTCTTTCAGCAACTCGAAAGGCAAATCAAGCGGGATTTTCTTTTCTGATTCCATATACACCAAAGAACCCGGCTTTAAAATGCCGGGCAGGTAGGGGATGGCTTCCTGAATCAGGTCTTTTTCAAAGGGCGGGTCCAGAAAAACCAGGTCAAAGCGGCTGGCATCCATGCGTTTGAGCACCAGCATGGCATCACCACTGTTAATACGCACTTGCAGCAGATTGAGTTTGTCGCGAAGTTGCCTCAAATTGAGCATGGCTTGCCGGTCTTGCTCCACCATTTGCACATGTCCGGCCCCGCGTGAGGCGGCTTCAAAGCCCAAAGCCCCCGTGCCCGCAAACAGGTCCAGGACCGATTTATCGCTGTAATCACTGTCCCATAAGTGGTTGATCCAATTGAAAACGGTTTCACGGACACGGTCAGGCGTGGGGCGCAGCCCCGGAATATCGGCAACTGGAATGGGAGTGCGCTTGAATTGACCGCCAATAATACGGATTTTATGCGGTGATCCGCCTGTTTTTTTATGATTTGTGCTCATGATTCTATGTGTTAATGCATTAAGTCATTAATAAGATTATAAGCGCAAGCAGAAAAGCAAAAATAAAAAACAGGGCTGTTAAAATACTTCTTCAGAATCAAACTTTTAATACATCGAATTTCATATGTTCAGTTTCTTCAGGAAAAAAAAGCAACCCAAGCCGCAAGACAATAAAGAGCAGGATAGTCTTATTGAGCAAGCGGCAAGCGTTGATGCGGCAGAAAATTCACCTGCCATTGATCAGGTTTCTGTTTCAGAGGCTGTTCAGCATGCGCCGTTGTTGCCCGAACAAACGCCACCGCTTGATCAAGTGGATGACGTGGCCAGTACAAACCAGGATGGCGCGGTTTCAGGCCTGGATATAGAGCGAGCACAAATACCGGCACCGTTGCTTAATGAACCGGTTGTTGAGCAATCCGCAACACCTTTGGAGCCAGAAGCTGCGGCCGATACAGAACCGGTGGTACCCTCTTTGCCAGAGCCAGAGCCAGAGCCAGAGCCAGAGCCAGAGCCAGAGCCAGAGCCAGAGCCAGAGCCAGAGCCAGAGCCAGAGCCAGAGCCAGAGCCAGAGCCAGAGCCAGAGCCAGAGCCAGAACCAGAGCCAGAGCCAGAACCAGAACCAGAACCAGAACCAGAACCAGAAAAAAAGTCATGGCTTTCGCGTCTTAAGAAGGGGCTGTCCAGAACCGGCTCCAGTATCAGCGCCATTTTTGTAGGTGTCAAAGTTGATGAAAATCTGTTCGAAGAGCTTGAAACCGCATTAATTATGGCTGATTCAGGCATGGAAGCCACGGAATCCCTGTTAAAAGCACTGCGTGCCAAGGTCAAGAAAGAACGGATTGACGATGCTGGCAAGGTAAAGGCCGCCTTGAAAGATTTGTTAACCGAACATCTCAAGCCGCTAGAGAAAGATTTCAACCTGAAGCAATCATCCCCATTGGTGGTCATGATTGCAGGGGTGAATGGGGCCGGTAAAACCACTTCTATTGGTAAGTTGGCCCATCATTTTCAGGCTCAGGGTGCCAGCGTCTTGTTGGCTGCGGGCGATACTTTCAGGGCTGCTGCCCGTGAGCAGCTGGTTGAATGGGGTTCACGTAACAATGTGGCCGTTATCGCCCAAGATGGTGGAGATCCGGCCGCTGTGGCCTTTGATGCCGTTAATGCGGGCAAAGCCCGTAATGCTTCGGTGGTCATGGTTGATACGGCAGGCCGTTTGCCCACCCAGTTGCATTTAATGGAAGAACTGAAAAAAATCAGACGCGTCATTGGCAAGGCAGAGGCTTCGGCACCGCACGAAGTGTTGTTGGTGGTAGACGGCAATACGGGGCAAAATGCCATTTCCCAAATCAAGGCATTTGATGCCGCCCTTGATTTAACCGGTCTTATCGTGACCAAGCTGGATGGTACGGCCAAAGGCGGTACGTTGGCAGCCGTTGCTGCTGGCAGTCATGGCGTGCGCCCCATTCCGGTTTATTGGATTGGGGTAGGAGAATCCTTGCATGATCTGCAACCGTTTATTGCCGCAGAGTTTGCTGGCGCACTGCTTGGAGATGAGTAAGCGCTTGTCACCTTGCCCATTTATTGGGTGTTAAATCAAAAAAACCACCCGCCTGAACCTTTGATTTTGGTAGTGGTTCATCCGGGTGGTTTTTTTTAGACTTAAAACTTGATGCGCCTTGGCAGTTCTTTAAGAACCTCATCGGCATTTTTTTTGCACGTTTCCAGATTGGCCGACAGCCAGCCTACGGCAAACCAGGTTTGCGGGTAAGCGTCGGTATACTGGCTATAAAATGTCTGTGCGGTTGAATAGTCGTTAAGGATGCCAAACGTTTCTTGCGCTGCGGCAAGCCGCTTGACATAAAAATTCAGGTTGCTGCCGGTGTGAAGCGCCTCATAGACATTCAGGCCGTAACGTATGCGCTTGATTTTTTTGCGCAGGTCATGATAGGCCTCTATATCGCTTTTATCTTCGGTTTTCCAGTGATTGACGATTTCCTTGTTCCATTTGTTAAGTCGTGCTTCCAGTTGCTTGCGCAGGGTAACTTTGGGTTGCAAAGAGGGAATCAGGGGGATAATCAGCAGGGCCGGTTTGCTGTCAGCTGCTTTGGTTGCCGGTGATTTTACCGCTGGCGACTCTTGGGTAGTGCTATCTGCAGTCTGCCTGTCTTTACCCGTTTCACTTGCTTCAGCACTGGCCTGTGCTTCTTCAGGCGCTTGCGTTTCCGTTATTTCTTCCTCTTTTTCTTCCTCTTCTACTGTCTCGGGTATGGGATCAATCGCTGGTGTCAGTACCGTCCATTTCAATAATTTAACCAGCCATGACTGGAAGGCAGCGCTTTGGGCAATTTCCTGGGCTGTACGGACACTTTCATGGTGTTCAAATTGAATATGAGGCATGCCGGCCTCTTCCAGTTTGGGAACAATGGTTTCCAGCATAACGTCAAGGTCACGGGTAGCCCCAAAATGGCCAAGGTGTACTTTTAGTTCCGCCTGCAGTTCAGGTTCGGGCAAAGTGGCCATTTTGCCAAACAGTTTCCAGTTGCTGGCAAGGCGTCGCATGCCAATGCGCAGTTGGTGCACATGTTCTGGCCGTCCAACAGAAACCACGCCCAGGGTGTCTATTTCTGCCAGAGGTCCCGCGTTGAAGCAAATTTGCTCAAGGCATTCATCGGTGGTGGTAATTAGTGCCTGGGTTGCATTCTGGTTTTTATTGATGGGGTATGGACGGGCTTTGCGTGGTGCCCAGAAACGGTCAATTTCGCTTTTTCTGACGATATCGGAAGAGGTGGAGGTTTGTGACTGTTTAATGTTGTTGGCAGCGGTAGCAAGCGCATCGCCACGGTGTGATTTGCTGCGCAGATCCAGCTGCAGTTTGTATTTTTCAAGCCAACGCAGGCCAACTTCAAAAATTGCCTCGGGTGAGCCGCTCATCAGTTCAAATTCTACTTCAGAAACAGGAAGCTCAAGATTACCCGCACGGATAACACCACGGTCATAGGCAATCTCCAGGATGCCTTTGGCAACACGGTGTTTGCGAAAAATCCGGATTACATCGGTTTCATAACGTAATTCCAGCGGATGGTTCAGGTTGGTGAGTGCTGCTTCGGCTGGTGTGCCGGCATACAGTGATAAATCCAGAATGGGGCCGGGACGATCGTGATTGAGTTCCAGTTTGCTAATGGCATTGTTACCGGGCATTTTCAGGGTTTGAACCCATTGGGTGCCTTCCAGCCGAAGACGGATGGCCACCTTGGCCTTGGCAAGTTCGCGAGTGGGAGTGTCAAAATACAGGGCTCGCAAAGGAAGTTCTTCCGCCCGGGTGGTGCGCACCGCTTTTTCTACTGTTTTTTGCGCATGAATGGGCACATGCAGCTTAAGTTCCTGTTCAGACATGGTGTATTAACTTTATAAAAATTTAAAACATAATAGAGGCGGCTTATCTTAACATTCGACCTCAACATATTTCATGACAATCTATGACAGTTAGTATTTATTTCATCTAATAGTATGTTTTTTAAGCCATTTTTGTAAAACAAGGGTTTGTTCAGGGCTGAAGTACAGGCCAAGCCGCGTTCGGCGCCATAAAATATCTTCCGCGCAATCTGCCCATTCATGCGCTTGCAGCCATTTCACTTCAGTTTCATATAAATCATGACCAAAGTGTTGCCCAAGGCTTTCAATGCTATTTTTGTCCGCCAGGAAGCGCAAGGCAAGCGTACCGTAGGCGCAGGCATAGCGGCTGGCGGTGTTTTTGGGTAGCCAGGGAAAGGTCTTTTGTAATTGTGAAATGAAAAGGTTGATGTCTGCATTGGGCAGGTCGGCCCCTGGTAAGGGAGCGGTATGGGTCCAGGACTGGAGTTTGCCGGTGAAAGGAGCCAGTTTTTCAAGCGCGTGTTCGGCCAGTTTGCGATAAGTGGTTATTTTGCCGCCAAAAATAGATAGCAACGGAGGGGAGGAGCCCGTGCCCCCGCTCACGTCAAACACATAATCACGGGTTGTGGTAGAGGCATTGCCATGGGCATCATCATACAGGGGACGCACACCTGACCAGGTGGAAACAATATCTTCATGGCGGATAGCCTGTTTGAAATAGGCATTGACCGACTGGAGCAGATAGTCGGTTTCTTCGGCAGATATGGCTACCTTGGCCGGATCGCCGTGGAAATCGACATCGGTGGTGCCAATCATTGAAAAATCGTTGTGGTAAGGCGTAATAAAGACAATCCGTTTGTCTGCATTTTGCAGTATGTAGGCATGTGTGCCGGCATAAAGTTTGGGTGTCACCAAATGGCTGCCCTTGACCAGACGAAGTTTGCGCCTGACGGTGGCTTTG
This sequence comes from Advenella sp., assembly GCA_034006805.1. GTDB lineage: Bacteria > Pseudomonadota > Gammaproteobacteria > Burkholderiales > Burkholderiaceae_B > Advenella. The sequence continues at coordinate 6,415 of JAVESC010000025.1, read as the reverse complement.
CTGTCGTGTTGGGCAGCCAGGTTTTGTATGTTGTCCACCCAGGGGCCGGCGGCATTAACCAGGATTTTTGCCTGTACGATACGAGTAGTGCCATCTTGATGCCGTAAGGTGACCAGCCAGGTATTGTTTTGTGTTTTAAGCCCGATGCATTCGCAACGGGGTAAAATTTGTGCACCGCGGGCTTGTGCATCCATGGCATTAAGAATAACCAGGCGTGAGTCGTCAACGTTACAATCGGAGTAAACAAAGCCTTTTTTGATGGTTTCCTTCAGGGGGAGGGCGTAAGCAGATGTATTTGCCAGGGGTATTTGTTGTGAACCGGGCAGGTTTTTGGAGCGTTTGGCCAGATGGTCGTATAAAAACAGGCCAAGGCGGATCATCCAGGCAGGCCTGAGGTTTTTGTTGTGTGGCAATACAAACCGCATGGGGTGAACAATATGCGGGGCATTGGCAAGCAATACCTCGCGTTCGGCCAGCGCTTCCCGTACCAGTCGGAACTCATATTGTTCAAGATATCTGAGTCCACCGTGAATAAGCTTGCTACTGGCCGAAGAAGTGGCACCCGCCAGGTCCTGTTTCTCACATAGTAATACTTTCAGGCCCCTGCCGGCTGCGTCCCGGGCAATACCCGTACCGTTAATACCGCCACCAATAATAAGAATATCCACACTATCAATACATTGTGCCGCTGTTGTATTCATGCCATCCCAGTATCGGTACTGTCGCTTAATCGTTAAGGTTAGCCCTTTATTCTACGTCTTCGGTATTTAGTAGAATGCGTTTTTTAAGATCTGCCAGGGATTTGTGCAGGCTGCGGTGGCTGGTTTGGGACAAACCGTTAAAAATTTCCTGCAGCCATACTTCTTGAGCCTTGGCGATTTTGTTGTATTGGCGCCGCCCTTTGGGAGTGAGTCTGATAAAAGTACTGCGACGGTCTTCTTTATTGACAATACGGACAATTAAGGCTTCTTTTTCAAGTTGGCCGGTAATGGCGGTGATATTGCCGTTGCTAACCATTAGCCGCTCGGATAAATCGCCCATCTTCATGCCTTTGGGTTCCAGCGCTAACTGAGCCATCAAATCAAAGCGTGGCAGGGTGGTTTCAAATTCAACACGCAGGTGGCTGCGTATTTTATTTTCAATAAGATTGCTGCAGGTAAGCAGGCGTAGCCAAAGCTTGAGCTCCTGGTTGTCGGATTCCAGTGCGCGTGTTTCCAGGTCGTTTTGCATAGTTCCTCCTGAGAGAGGTAATAGGGTAGTTGGGTGAATCAGGATAATCTTGTTTTAAGTTAAGATTAATCAAATATGGTGTTATTTTAAACCTGTCTTTCATAATATGGAACATATAATATTGAACTATAAAACAAATTATTTAAATTTAAATCAAGAAACTCATGTTTGGCAGTAAATCTCACTTACATATTTGTATCGTTTCAATGTGATTTATATCTGAATATTTTTTGTTCCGTAAAATAGGTGTAATCAGGCAAACAAGGCATAAATAACGGTGGCCAGCCAGTGGGTATTGGCATAAATAGCGATAGAGCTTGTTACAATATGCCCAGTATCACCATTTACTTATTTTCTTCCTATACTATGGGTAAAATAGCCTCTTTTCGTTATTGTTGTTATCTTCAATAACGCTCGTATTTGTCCGGAACTTACGTTATGACATCATCTGCAACAGAACAAGCCTTAGTACCACAACAAAAATTTGATATTTCACCCGTTTCTGAAATTGTCAATGAACTCAGAATGGGGCGTATGGTCATTCTGGTTGATGAAGAAGACAGGGAAAACGAGGGCGACCTGGTAATGGCTGCCGAGTTTATTACCCCCGAGGCCATTAACTTCATGGTGACGCATGCGCGTGGCCTGGTTTGCCTGACCCTGACTGAAGAACGCTGCAAGCAACTTGAATTGCCACTTATGGCCAGTAACAATGGGACCAGTTTCGGTACTAATTTTACGGTTTCCATCGAAGCTGCCGAAGGGGTGACCACCGGTATTTCGGCTGCCGACAGGGCGCATACCATTAAGGTGGCCGTTGCCCGCGATGCAAAACCATCCGATTTGGTTAATCCAGGGCATATTTTTCCGGTCAAGGCCGTTCCGGGTGGGGTGCTTATTCGTGCTGGCCATACCGAAGCGGGCTGTGACCTGACGGCTATGGCGGGTTTAACACCTGCTGCGGTTATTTGTGAAATTCTCAAAACTGATGGCACCATGGCGCGTTTGCCCGATTTAATCGTGTTTGCCCAAGAGCATGGCCTTAAAATCGGTACCATCGCAGATCTTATCCAGTACCGCAGTGAGCATGAGTCCATGATACAGCGGCTGGGTGAACGCCCGCTTAAAACCCCATGGGGCCAATTCCGCGCCGTTGCCTATAAAGACAAGGCTTCAGGGGCCCCCCATATTGCGCTTGTGCATGGCAACATCAGCCCAAGCAAAGAAGTGCTGGTACGTGTGCACGAGCCGCTTTCCGTGCTTGATTTGTTAAACACCGAAGACAGTGAGCATAGCTGGGGTGTTTCCGAAGCCCTGAAGGAAATTTCTGCCGCTGACAGTGGGGTGCTGGTCTTGCTTAATTGCCAGGGTTCTGCCCAATCTTTAGTTGAAACCATGGCGCAATGGGGTAAAGAAGAATCCACCCAGAAAAAAACAGATCGCTATGATTTGCGCACTTATGGTGTAGGCGCACAAATATTACGTGATTTGAACGTGGAAACCATGCGTTTGCTGGCAGTTCCACGTAAAATGCCAAGCATGGCCGGTTACTCACTAACGGTAACCGGTTATGAATCTGCCTCTCAATAAATTTGCCCACACACTCTGAATTATAGGAAGCGTTATGAAACCTTATACATTAGCCCCTGATTTAAATGGCGAAGGCCTGCATATCGGTATCGTATGCGCCCGCTTTAGCGAGGAAATCGGTTTTGCCGAGCTGGAAGCCTGCTTGCAGGAATTGGGAGAACTGGGCGTTGATGAGCGTGACATCATGGTGGTAACTGTTCCAGGTGCCCTTGAAGTTGGTCTTACTCTGGCACAAATGGCAGAAACCTTTGAGTTTGATGCGTTAATTGCGTTGGGCGCGGTCATTCGCGGTGAAACCTATCACTTCGAGATTGTGAGCAATGAAAGTGCGGCGGCCATCACACGGGTAGCGCTGGATACCAATATTCCTGTCGCAAACGGCATCCTGACCACTGAAAACGATGAACAGGCTCAGGTTCGTGCCGCTCAAAAAGGCAAGGATTGTGCCCAGGTGGCCATTGAAATGGCCAATTTATCTGCCGCTTTGGTTCCCGAGATGGAAGATGACGAAGACAATGATGAAGACGACGATGATCGCGATGATGACGATTTCGACGATGAAGATGATAAATAGGATATCGAGTGATTGATAAAAATAAAATGAACAACAGAAGTGCCCGTCGTCGCGCGCGTGAATTTGCCCTGCAGGGTATTTACGCGTGGCTGATCAGTGGTGATAACGATCTGCGAGAGGCGGGTGCCATCGATGCCCATATTCAGGAAGATAAAGACTTCGCCGAGGCGGACAGGATTTGGTTCAAGACCCTGCTGCACGGTGTTTTTGCCGAGGCCCCCATGCTTCGCGAGCAGTTTACGCCTTTTATCGATCGTCCACTCAATGAGCTGTCTCCCATCGAGCACGGGATTTTGCTGATTGGTAGCTACGAGCTGATCAAGCATGTGGAAGTTCCTTATAAAGTGGCCATTAACGAAGCGGTTGAGCTGGCTAAAGAATTTGGTGGCACCGATGGCTTCAAGTTTGTTAATGGTGTCCTTGACAAGCTGGCAGCCGAAGTCAGGTCTGCCGAAGTCAACGCCGGCCGCTAAGCATTAATGGCTGGAGAGTTTGATTTAATCAGGCGGTTTTTTACGCATCAGGCCCCATCCGTACGTGTCGGGGTTGGTGATGACTGTGCCGTGTTTGATGTCGAGCCTGGCGCACAACTGGCCACCAGTACCGATTTGCTACTGGAAGGCCGGCACTTCTTTTCTGATATTGATCCATTCAAATTGGGTCATAAGGCACTGGCTGTCAATCTGTCCGATCTTGGGGCGATGGGCGCCAGGCCCATAGGCTGTCTCTTGGGTCTGGGTTTGCCCAATTTCAATCATTCATGGCTTGAACGTTTCTCTGCCGGCTTTCATGCGTTGGCTAACAAATATGATTGCCCGCTTATTGGTGGTGATACCACCCGAAGCGAACAGGGAATTGTCATCAGTGTTACTGTATTCGGTTCTGTCAGGGCTCCGTTCCTGACCCGTGCCAGCGCCTGTGACGGCGATGATATTTGGGTTTCAGGGCCCCTGGGGGCCGCCGATGTAGCGCTTTCATTGCTAATGCGGGCACAACAGGGTGAAGCACTAAGCGACCCCGAGCATGCGTTACTGGAGAAAACCCGTTCCTGCCTGGAAATGCCTGCTCCCCGGGTTGAGTTGGGGCTTTCTTTACGCAACCTTGCTCATGCCGTCATTGATATTTCTGATGGCCTGTTGCAGGATTTGAGCCATATTTTGCAGGCCAGTAACAAGGGCGCGATTTTATATGTCAGCCAGATCCCTGTTAATCCTGCCATTAACCACCTTGCTCCGGCACAAAAACGAAAAGCAGTGCTAGGTGGTGGCGATGTTTATGAGTTATGCTTTACAGCACCCGCATCGGCCAGAAAAAAAATCTGTATGGCGGGTAATGAATCAGGTCTTTCATTAAGCATGATCGGCTCCATTACATCGGGCAATAAACTTAAAGTTCTGGACGAGGATTTAATTGAAATTCAGGACCTGCCTTCTGGATTTGATCATTTTCGTTAATATAATTAACCTTATGTCCTTTTCATTAAAAGAATACACACGCTAATGGATCAAAGTAACTCCCAGCAACAATCTGTTTTCCGCCGCCGGTCATTGAATAACAAAAAAAATCCGGTCAACTGGCCCAGCTTTTCATGGGTGACAGGTAATATTCACCGCTTTTGTGCTTTTGGCTTGGGTTCCGGTTTATTGCGCCCCGCCTCGGGTACTTGGGGAACCCTGCTTGCCTGGTTGTTATGGTGGCCTTTGCAGCAGGTCTTTGCCAATGAATTGTTAATGGGGGGGTTTCTGCTGTTGGCTTTTTTATATGGTACGTATTGCTGTCACTATACGGCCAAAGAGCTGAAGACAGATGACCATGGCGGTATCGTCTGGGATGAATTTGTGGCCTTCTGGCTGGTGCTGTTTATTATTGCTCCCATGAGTCTGGTATGGCAACTGGTTGCTTTTGTGTTGTTTCGTTTCTTTGATATTGTAAAACCGTCACCAATCCGTTATTTTGATGCAAAATTAAAAAACGGTTTTGGCATTATGTGGGATGATTTGCTGGCTTCAGCCTACACGCTGTTTGTTATTGCCATCCTGATGCGTCTGGTTGGTGTTTGAGTAACTAAAAATGGGTAAGGTAAAGGCTGGTCAGGCGGTTTTAATGCCAGCCCGGACTTGCTGTTTACGGGAAGCGTCATGACAGAATATTCAGGGCAGGAATTTGCGGCAGCAAGCCGCTTGGGTGAAATTTTAAAAACCAAAGGCTGGTTGCTGGCCACCGCAGAGTCGTGTACGGGTGGTTTGCTGGCCGGTGCGATTACGTCTGTTGCGGGATCTAGCGAATGGTTTGATCGTGGTTTTGTTACTTACACGAATGAATCTAAAATAGAGGCGCTGGGCGTTAATGAACAAGCCTTGCAAAGGTTTGGTGCGGTCAGTGAACAGGTGGCCATTGAAATGGCTGAAGGGGCCTTAAACCAGGCTGTTACAGCCACTTGCGCCATTAGCACCACCGGCATTGCCGGGCCTACTGGCGCCACCGAAGGCAAACCGGTAGGGATGGTATGCTTTGCCATTGCTTTCAGAAAGAAAGAGGGTGTTGTAACCTTGCCTTTTATCCGGCACTTTACCGGAGACAGAACGCAGGTGCGTCGGCAGTCAGTGTTGTTTGCACTGACTGCCGCCAGCAAGATTCTGGAAGAAAATTAACCCAAGAGATATTTTGCCGGGTTAGCCACCACGTTAGCCACGTGCGGCATTAATGGCATCACGGGTTTGCATGGCCACTGCAGCAGCTGCTTCTTGCCAGTCGTCGCCAGAGCTGGCGTACAAAATGGCGCGCGAAGAGTTGATCATCATGCCGGTAGTGCGGCTGTTTTGGCCCGCCTGTACGGTACTGTTAATGTCGCCGCCCTGGGCGCCAATGCCGGGTACCAGCAAAGGCATGTCATTACCAACCCGCTCACGGATTTTTTTCAGTTCGCCTGGGAAGGTGGCGCCTACCACCAACCCGCATTGGCCATGCCGATTCCATTTTTCTGCCACTAATGAAGCAACGTGCAGGTACAGGGGTTCTCCG
>JAVESC010000137.1:0-5575 GCA_034006805.1 Advenella sp. | reverse complement strand
TGTTGTCATGAAGGCGCCTGCCAGCACGAAAAACGGGATGGCCATCAGTGTGAAATGCTCGGATGTCTCATACATTTTAAGAGACAGCGAAGCCAGTGAGTCTGTACCGAAAAACAGAATGGTAAGGATGGAGGAAAGCCCAAGAGCCACCGCGACAGGCGTGCCCATGAACATGAACACGAACAGCATGACAAAAAGTGCGATAGTAGTCATTTGCGCTCCTGCTGGTTATCGGAATGGTCATCATCATTGAGATGTTTAAGCGCGTCTTCAGCCTCATCACCAAGCAACTGGCTACGGTGTCCACGCAGCATATGAAACAGTACTTCGGCAAAGCGGATAAAGAGCATGGCAAACCCGATGGGAAGCACCAGACGAGGTACCCATTGGGGAATGGGAATATCCTGCGCCAAAATACCAATCATGTACATTTTATCTACGTATATCCAGGCACCATAAAAGACGATAACGGTATAACCAAGACAAAGCAGGCAGGCAATAATCCCCACCACATGGGCAATTTTTTTAGGCAAAATTTTGATCAGGGCATCCACCCCGATATGGGCGTTCACCCGCACGCCATAGGCCAGGCCCAAAAAGATCAGCCCGGCAAACAGGAAAATGGACAATTCAAGCGCCCAGACGAAACTGTAATTGAATATGTACCGCGCAATGACCTGAGCAAAAGTAACAAGTGTCATTGCAGCCAGCAAAAAAGCAATCAACCCTTCTTCAAGTCGATGAAACCAGCGGACATTCATGGTTGTACTCCATGTTTTTAGAAAAAAGAAAAGGGCCTTTGCGTCGGTATCCCTTCAATGCAAAATAAATGGCTGATTACAAACGTCTCTATTAAACACAACAACCCGTCCATAACCAGCCAACATTTTTTATTGGTTGGCTTCCTGGGCCGCCTTGATCAGATCTGCGCCAATATCACCCTCAAACTTTTTCCAGACCGGTTCCATCGTTTTACGCCAGGCTTCCACATCTTCCTTGGACAATTGAACAACCTTGGCTTTGTTGTCGGCGATAATATTCTGCTTGTCCTGTTCATTCAGCTTGGCAGCCTCTTCGTTGGCAAACTTGGTGGCTTCATCCATGGCTTGTTGCAGGCCCTCACGAACATCAGCAGGCAATCCATCCCACCACTTGGCGTTGGTCACCACCATGTAGTCAATCACACCGTGGTTGGTTTCAGCAATGTTTTTCTGAACCTCATGGAATTTTTGTGAGTAAATATTGGACCAGGTGTTTTCCTGACCATCCACCACCCCGGTTTGCAAGGCCTGATATACCTCGCTGAAAGACAGTTTTTGCGGGTTGGCACCCAAAGCCCGAAACTGGGACTCAAGCACGTCAGATGCCTGGATACGGAATTTCAGGCCCTTGGCATCCTCGGGGCGCTGCAATGTGTCTTTGTTGGTGGATAGTTGTTTCATGCCATTATGCCAATAAGCCAGGCCCTGCAACCCACGGTTACGCATGGAGTTCAGCAGCTCTTTACCCTTGTCACTTTGCTGAAAGCGATCCACGGCTTCCATGTCGTCAAACAGGAATGGCAGATCAAACAGCTGCACTTTTTTGGTGTAACGATCAAACTTGGACAGTGACGGTGCAATTATCTGCACGTCGCCCAGCAACAGGGCCTCCAGTTCTTTGCCATCCCCAAACAACTGTGAGCTTGGGAAAACCTGAACCTCAACCTTGCCAGGCAACAGCTTTTCAGCCACCTCTTTGAATTTGAGGGCCCCCTGCCCCTTGGGAGTTTTGTCGGCAACCACGTGACTGAACTTGACAACGATAGGCTTATCGGACGCCAGGGCACTGCCGGAAAAAGCCAGTGCACAGCTCATACCCACTGCACTCAGGATGCGCATAGCAGTAATTTTCATGGAAATAGTCTCCGTATTATTAACATTAAATATTTTCCGTGCACCGAGAACTGTTTATATCAAATACACGAATTAATAACCCGCTTTCAGTGTAACAACCTGGAGCAAAAAAATTACCTAGGACTTACCATAAATGGAGCTGCTTAATCCCTATGCACGGCCAACCAAATCGTGGCCTCATCCTTGGCTGTAAAGACAGCCCGATGCCGGCATCCGGCAGGCAACCAACAATGGTCTCCCTTTTGCAAAACAACCAGATCTTCCTTTCCTTCAACCTGTAACGCAGCCCTGCCTTGCAAAACCATCACCCACTCATCCCAATCCTGTTCATACCAGAATCCGGGTGGACTGCCCTGCCCGTGTGACACAATGCGCTCAATACGCAGTCCGGGCACGGCCAGCAGGTCGTCAAAAGACTCCTGTCCCGTAACCATGGGCAACTGTTCGAACAGATTCTTCAGCATCATGTTTTCCGTAAAAGCTGCCAATTTGTGCAAGCCTGACCTCAGACCTGTGTGGGCAGGGCTTGCATCATTTGAGCAGGTTTTTCTATACCATTTTTCGTAAAGTAAGAATTTGTTCGCTGCGGCCAAAAGGACCATGGATGTCGTGCAGTACCGAGCTGGTCAAACCTATGCCATCTTCGCCATATTGTTGCACTGTTTCAAGGCCCAGCCATTGTCCGGTGGGGTATCGGTGCATATGAATTTGCAGGTCCAGGTTGGGAAAAGCCCAGGCAAATTCACCATCCTGTCTGGGTACAATGCCGTTGGCGGTATCCACCATGCCAATTAAATGCGCAAAGGGGGTGGTTGGCTGGCCTTCAACCATAGCCAGATCATTGTTTAACCACACAATACCCTTGCCAGTACGGTTGTTTTCATCGGCTCTGGTTTCAAGGCTGTGAATATAGCCACCTGGCCAGCGCCGCAGGCCGGTCCAAAGCGGGTAGGTTTCCGGGTGAAGGATTGCCTGATCTTCAAGTCCGCCGATGTGTTTGCTGTCTTGCGTTGCCATGCGCCAGGCCCGGGCAACAATACAGGTTTTGCCATTGGCCTGCATGTCGGATTCAAGCAGCTCGATGGTTTTTCCGGCACGGATAATGCGGGTGGTAATGCTGAATTCGCCAAAATGGATCAAACCGAAAATATCAAAACTGATGCGGCCTATCCGCATGTCTGCACGTGGTGCAAACTGTTCAAGTTCCACGGCCATGACACCGCTGGCCGGTGCCATATGTTGTTCATGCGGGTTCCAGGCGCCCTGGGCGTGGATGGTTGAGCAATATTGGGTGGTTACCGATCCGTCCGGGTTAACGGTTCTTTCCAGAAATTGATAATAAGCAGGCATGGGTTTCCTCTTGATGCATGTCTCCTGGCCAAAGCAGCAATGTCTGGCAGGGTGTTTTTTGTTTTATACCGGTTTTTAGTCCGGTTTAGGTGTCATGTTGTGCAAGTATGGTACTAAAAAAGCGTGCTGAATATCAATTAGGTGACAAGAGCCGTTTTTTAGCTTGAAGTATATTGTTTGCAACTTGTCATTTGTTAAGCGCAAAGGCGCAATAATGTTTGCAATGGCCATTGTTAACTTTGTTTGCCGCCCGTATTCACAATAATAAGTCCACTCAGGGCCAGCACCGAGCCCACCAGGAAAGTGGGTTCCAGCGGTTCATCCAGCAGCAGTATGCCCAGCAGTACGCCAAATAGGGGCGTCATGAATGACAGCACACCCAGGCGACCCGTCAGGTATTTGCGCATCAGCCATATCCAGGTGAAATAACTGGCGCAGGAAATGACCAGTGTCTGGAAACCCATGCTGGCCCAAACCAGTGGCGTGGATTCAGACGCTCTTCAGGTAAGCGCAGATGGAGTCCGATAGCGGCAAACAAGGGGGCCGTATACATGAAAACAACCATGTGTGAGGCTGAGGTCCAACGTAATCCTTCGGCAACCAGCATGAATTCGGTCGCGAACAGAAAACCAACCACCAGCCCGGAGCGAAAGGCCACGCCTTGAACCCATTGGTCGCGTGAAAACAGGCGGGTAAAGAGTAAAACCAGCACGGCAGCAACGCCGGAGCGGATGGAAACTTGCAATAGGGGAGGGATATCTGCGGCAACGGCTTTGATGGCGACTTGTTGAAGCCCCCATATCAGGCAAAGCAACACCATAATTGCGCTGGCCTTGCCATCTACTGCTTTCCTCATTTTATTGCATGCTCCGTGCAAGATCTTTTAATATTTGCATGTATTTTCGTTAACAGCGTATCTTACTTATGCCTTTTTTTGTAGAGATACCCCCAACTTAGGCCAACGATGACTGCAGTCAGGGAAGCCAATAATACACCCAGCTTTGCGGCCCCAAGCAGATTGGGATCTGCCAAGCCAAGCGTGGCAATAAAAATCGACATGGTAAAACCAATTCCTGCCAACAACCCAACCAGACTGATACCACCCCGGGGAAACCATCCACTATCAGAGTATTGTGCATTATGTAGCCCCACCAGCAGAAGAAATACCCGAAATGCTGGAAGGATTGCAGGTTTTTCTTGAACGCACAAAGGGTCAATCGCCCTTTATGCGCAGTAGGGTAGCGGCTTCAGCTGTTATTACCGATGATATTGGTGAACGCAAATTGCCCTACAACCCCCTGCAAGCTATTGTTGTTGCTGCAAGGTTATTTCTTTTTGCACCTTCAGCACTTTTGCCGGCCAGCTGCTTTTAATGTATGCCAGCACCGCCACAATTTCCTCATCCGTCAACATGTCACGGTAGGCGGGCATGTCACTTTGATAGCCAGGTGGTGCCGTTTTCCCTGGCACCAGGCCATTTTTAACCATGTCAAACAGCAAGGCATCGGGGTGATGCCATGTATGGCCGCTCTGGTCATGCGGCGGTGCAGGCAAGCGCCCATTAGACATGCGTTCGCGCCAGTTCGGCTGCCCCTGCAAGGAAACGCCATGGCACGATGCACACAGATTGTCATAGATTGGCTTACCTTGCATGACCAGTGTCTGATTAGCGGGATCAATAAATGCTGGGCCTGAGCCACGCCCCAGAACGTATAACAGGACTCCGGCCACCGCCACGGCACAGCCGGCAACCGTTAATAGCAATTTTTTCTTTGTCATATTTATCCTGCTTTAGTTAACCCGCACGCTGGTTGTTTGCCCATTGGCATCCAAAGCAAACATGCCCATTCCAATCTACAGCTTTTTCAGCATCCAAACATCGCAACCGCTGTGAACAATGCCGTCCAATGGGCGATCAAGGTGCTGAAACCCGATTTTTTCATATAGGGATATAGCAGACTTCATGCCAGACAAAGTATCAAGGTAGCATTTCTTATATCCTTTTTGGCTTGCATAAGCCAAACACCGTGTAAGCAACACCTGGCCAATACCCAAGCCACGGGCTTCTTTTAACAGAAACAGTTTTCGCAGTTCGCACGTTTGGCTACTACCATTGAAAGGGGCAATACCACCACCCCCTACAATGCGTCCATCCAACAGCGCCACCAGATACAAGCTGCCACGTTGATCGTCATAATGCGCGCTCATTTCCAGCACTTCCGCATCAGAGGGACCAAAACCGTCACCGATTGCGCCAAACTCTGAACCAACCGTTTTAATGATGTTGCAAATGACATCATCGTGCTCCGGTTGGATTTCCACAATTTCAA
>JAVESC010000136.1:0-5579 GCA_034006805.1 Advenella sp. | reverse complement strand
CCCGGCTTTATTGCCTGCTTTGCGACCATCATTCTGGTTTCCCTGTTTGGTGGAGAACCGCCCAAACAGGTGGTTAAAAACTTTGAAGACGCTGATAAAGCTTACAAGGCCGGAGTTTAAACCGGGTTGGCGGGGGGTCACTACCCCGTCAGCTTGGTTCAAAAGCCTGGGGGTTTATGCAACCACCCCGTCAGGCTTTGCCTGCCACCCCTCCCAACGAAGCCCCCTCCTTCAACCCAGAAGAACCCGTTGCATGCGCTGTTTCAGCTCTGGCAAGACTTCTTCTTCAAACCAGGGGTTGCGGCGTAGCCAGATACGGTTACGGGGTGACGGGTGCGGCAGGGGCAAATACTGCGGCAAGTATTCTTTATAATGCTGAACGGTTTCGGTCAGGGTTTTATAGGCCCTGTCCTTAAGGTAATAACCCTGAGCGTAACGGCCTATCAAGACAGTCAGGGTCACAGAAGGCATTTTTTCAAGCAGTTTTGCGTGCCACAGGGGTGCGCATTCGGGGCGCGGCGGCAGGTCGCCCGATTTGCCCGAACCCGGATAACAAAACCCCATGGGCACAATCGCCACCAGGTCTGGGTTGTAAAACTGCTCTTTATCAACACCCAGCCAGTTGCGCAGGTTGTCGCCGCTGGGATCATTCCAGGCAATTCCGGTTTCATGCACTTTGCGGCCCGGAGCCTGCCCGATTAATAAAATGCGGCTTTTGGAAGAAGCCGCCAGAATCGGCTTTGCGCCAAGTGGCAGATGGGGCTCACACACCTTACAGGCCCGTACCTTGTCCAGCAACCGCACCATTGATGTTGAAACCATAAGTGCTCCTTGTGTTTACACCCCCAGATAGCGTGACCAAAGGCTGCGATCGTTGGCCAGGCTGGCAGACGTGCCTTCCCATACCACACGGCCACGTTCAAGAATGATATGGCGGTCAGCCAGGCCCAGCAGTTTTTCCAGATATTTATCAACAATAAGTGTAGTTTGGCCCTCTTGCCGCAATTTGGCAAGACAGGCCCAGATTTCATCCCGGATAACCGGTGCCAGCCCTTCGGTGGCTTCATCCAGAATCAACAGGCGCGGATTGGTGGACAGGGCCCGGCCAATGGCCAGCATTTGCTGCTCGCCACCCGAAAGCTGATTGCCCATATGCGAAGCACGCTCTTTAAGCCGGGGGAAAAGAGCGTAAATGCGATCAATGTCCCAGCCATCGGCCCGCCCGTTGCGCTTGTCGGCAAAAGCCAGCAAATGCTCGCGTACGGTCAGGTTGGGAAAGCACAGCCGCCCTTCGGGCACAATCGCCATCCCCAGGCGGGCAATCGCGTCCGCTTTCAGGGCCTGCACCGACCGCCCATTAAAATGGATCTGGCCCGACTTGCTGCGCAAATCACCCATGATAGATTTAATCGTGGTGCTTTTTCCCATGCCATTGCGGCCCAGCAAGGTAACGGTTTCACCGGCATGAATCGTAAAACCCACCTCAAACAGGACCTGGCTGGCACCATAGCCGGCATTCAGGTTTTTACAACTCAACAAGGGGGTTACTGTACTCATGCCTGCTCTCCGGCACCCAGATACACCGCCTGCACTTGTGGATGGCCCTGGATATGAGCAGCATTACCCGAGGTCAGGACACGACCATACACCAGGACAGATATCCGGTCAGCCAGCTGAAAAACCGCATCCATGTCGTGCTCAATCAGCAAAATGGCACATTCCTGTCGCAGGCGGCGAATCAATTCAATCATTTGCAACGAGTCTTCGGGGCCCATCCCGGCCATAGGCTCATCAAGCAACAACAGTTTGGGCCGGGCAGCCAGAGCCAGCGCCACATCCAGCTTGCGTTGCACGCCATGCGGCAAGGTGCCGGCCATGACGCTCAGACAATGGCCCAGCCCGGTTTTTTCAGCCAGCACCAAGGCCCGCCGGTGTAGCCGGGTTTCATGGTCTCGCAAGCCAAAAAAGCGGAAACTGGACCCTTCATGCGCCTGGGCTGCCAGCATTAAATTAGCAAATACGGTTTGGTCGGGAAATATGCTGGTGACCTGAAAACAGCGGGACAAACCATGGCGCACCCGCTGGTTCATTGACTTTCCCGCCAGTTCAATACCATCCAGGGTTATCGTACCCTCATCGGGTACCAACAATCCGGACAACAGGTTAACCAGGGTAGATTTACCGGCTCCGTTGGGGCCGATTAAAGCATGAATTTCACCCGCTTGTACGTCAAGATCAACATGATCAGTCGCCAGCAGACCACCAAAGCGCTTTACCAGGCCTTGCACTTGCAGCAAACTCATTTAATCACCCTTTGGCGGCTGCCACCCGCCAGCCCCGCCGGCAGCAGGAAAACCGACAGCAACAGGATCAGGCCCATCGGCCAGTGCCAATAATCGGTATACAGTTTAAGCACTTCGGCCAGGGTCAGCCACACCGCAACCCCCAGTGCCGGGCCCCAACGATGCCCCATTCCCCCCAAAATAACCATCACCAGCAAACCGGCCGATTCACCAAAGGACATCATGGACGGACTGACAAAATTATTATTGACGGCCAGCATGGCACCGGCCAACCCGGCAAAAGCGCCTGCCACCACAAAGGCCAGCAGACGAATGGCATATACCGGAAAGCCCATGGCCCCCATGCGCACTTCGTTGTCGCGAATACCCTGCAAGGCAAGGCCAAAACGGGAACGGGCTACCCGGCTACCCATGGCAAACACCAGGGCCGCTATTAACAGGACGACCCAGTACAGGGCATGCGGAATATCATTCAGCCAGCTTCCCAGTGAAAGCGGAGTGTAGATGCCGTAACCGTCTTCGCCGCCATAGCGGTTAAATGACACTGCCAGGTAATACAGCATTTGTGCAAAAGCCAGCGTGATCATGATGAAGTACATGCCACGGGTACGAATGCTGATACTGCCTATTAACAAGGCAAACAATGCTGATACGCCCATGGCCAGCGCCCAGGCCAGCCACACGGAATCATTTCCGCTATCCAGCAGGGCCACCAGCGTATAAGCGCCAATACCCAGAAAACCGGCATGTCCCAGCGCCACCATGCCACCATAGCCGATCAGGAAATTCAGACTGCTGGCGGCAATGCTGTAAATCAAGAGCCTTTGCACAAAACCCACGTAGTATTCCAGCCCAAGCAAGGGAGCCAGCAATGGAAATACAGCCAGCAGGCACAGCACTAGCCAGGGAATAAATAAAGACAGGCCACTTTCCTGTCGTGACTTGAACTGGACAGGCACCACAGGTGCCGTGGCTTGAGGATTATTATGCATTGATTAGCCTCTTGCCGGAAAAAGACCGGATGGCTTAAGCGCCAGTACGGTCGCCATCAGGATATACATGGCAATACTGGCCAGCCCAGACCCCAGGTCTGCCGCCAGGTCGGGGGATAAAAGGGCGTGCAGTAGCGGTGGCAGGAAAGCCCTGCCGGCAGTATCTATCAGGCCCACCAGTAGTGCCGCCACGAAAGCCCCCCTGACAGAACCAATGCCACCAATCACAATAACCACCAATGCCGGAATCAGGATGGCATCTCCCATGCCGATTTGGACCGAGGTAATGGGTCCCATCAGGGCACCGGCCAGTGCGGCCAGCCCGGCGCCCAGGATGAAGACAAAAGAAAACACGCGGCTCACCCGCACCCCCATGAGTTCGGCCATGCGCCGGTTGGAGGCCCCTGCCCTGACAATCATGCCAAGGCGGGTATGATTAACCAACAGATAAAGCCCCAACACCACCAACAGGCCGGCAGCAATGAGCATTAGCCGGTAAGACGGGTAAGGCAGGACACCAAACAGCGTTACCGGCCCCGACAGCCAGGCCGGTGTGGGTGCCATAATGGGCGAAGGTCCCCAGATGGCCCGTACCGCATCATCGGCAATCATGATCAGGCCGATCGTGGCCAGCACCTGGGAAAGATGGTCCCGCCGGTAAAGCCGCCGCATCACCAGCACTTCCACCAGCAAAGCCAGTATTTTTGTCCCGGCCACCGCGACCACAATAGCCAGCATGAAACTGTCGCTGGCCTCGTGTACCCGGGCCGCCAGATAGGCACCCACCATGTACAGCGAACCATGCGCCAGATTAAGCGTATCCATGATGCCAAACACCAGAGTCAGGCCAGCGGCCAGCAAAAACAGCATCAGGCCGTAGCCAACCCCGTTAAGCAATTGCTCAAATACAAAAATCACATCCATCAATACTTCCGTTTGTAAACTGAACGCCGATTACATCTTGCATTCAGCCACATAGGCATCCTGATGGTTTGGCAAAATGGTTTTCACCAGAATATTGGTTAATTCACCATTGGCATTCTTGCCAATCTTGCGAACATAATAATTCTGGATAGGGTAATTGTTAACCCCATATTTGAAGTCGCCACGTACGGAATTGAAATTGGCATTTTTAAGCGCCGCCACCAGGGCATCACGGTCCTGGACATTGCCGTTGACATCACGTACCGCCGCATCCATGGCCATGACCACATCATAAGACTGGGCGGCATACACGGTGGGATAGCGCTTGTATTTGTCACGGAACGCCTGCACAAATGCCTTATTGGCCGGGTTATCCAGATCATGCGCCCAGTGCGCCGTGTTTTGCATGTTTTCCACGGCATCACCCACCGCGGCAATCACGTCCTGGTCAGCCGAAAAGCCCGGTGCCAGCAGCGGAATGTCTTTCAAACCCGCCCCCACAAACTGCTTGACGAAATTGATGCCCATGGCCCCCGGCAGGAACAGGTAGACCGCGTCCGGCTTTTCTGAACGGATACGGGCAATTTCGGCCGCGTAATCAATTTGGCCCACCTTGGTATAAATTTCTTCTTTTATGTCACCTTTATAGGTGCGCTTGAAGCCCCCCAGATGATCTTTGCCAGCCGGATAATTGGGCGCAATAATGACGGCGTTTTTATAACCAGCCTCGTTAGCCAGCACACCGGCCGCTTCATCATAAGTGTCGTTTTGGTAAACACCAAAAAAATACGGGCTACATTGCTTGCCGGCAAACTGGCTGGGGCCGGGGTTGCTGGAAAGAAACGGCACTTTGGCCGCAAACAGGGCCGGGCCAACGGCCAGGGCGGCATTGGAAGCCACCGGACCAGTAAAAAAATCAATCTTGTCTTTCTGAATGAATCGGTTGGCCAGCTGGTTGGCCTGCTGGGGGTTACCGGCAAAATCGGTTTGCAGGAATTCGGCATCCACACCGCCCAGCTTGCCGCCCAGTTGCTCAATGGCCAACTCAAGACCATCACGGGTTTCAACCCCAATGGCGGCAAAAGGGCCCGAGATATCCAGCGCCACCCCTACCTTGATGAGCTCGGCTGCCTGTGATGATGACAAAGCGCCCAATGACAGTGCCAGGCAAAGCGTGGTTTTTTTCAATTGAAACATGCGGTCTCCTTTTTTATGCTCTCAAAATGCTTGCTCTCCTGCCAAACCGTCTATTCACAGGCCAATTCACCAGGGCAACCAGAATGTTACCCCATAAAACACCGTGTTTTTATGCCAAATCCACCATACAAGACAAATCTGCCCGAGCTGTTTCCTGCATACA
>JAVESC010000024.1:0-35071 GCA_034006805.1 Advenella sp. | reverse complement strand
GGGAACCGGATGGCCCGTATTGTTGCTTGCGTTGATAATTAGCAGGCCGGCTAAAGAAATGCCGATAGCCACAAGATTATGCGGTTTGATTTTTTCATGCAATACAAAGGCCGCGATGAGGACGGTAAAAAACGCCTGTACCTGCAATAACAGGGAAATCAGCCCCGCCGGCATGCCCACCGCCAGTGCGGTAAATAGGAAGGCAAATTGCCCGAAACTGATGGTAAGCCCATAAGCCAGCAAGAGTTTAAGCGAGACATTGGGCCGCCTGATAAAGAAAATGGCCGGAAACACAACCGCAGTAAAACGCAGGGCACCCAGCAATAATGGGGGAAAATCATTCAACCCGACCTTGATGGCAATAAAGTTAATGCCCCATACAAAAATAACAAGCAGGGCAAACATCCAGTCGCGTAATGGCATGAAATGAAAGATTCCGGTGAAATGGCGGGTGCAGATGGTAATTGACTAAACAGGTGAAATCATATCACGCAGTTAATTTCCGAATATATTTTTATCCGGGTTGGCTGTCACAATCATGTAAACTTACGCTCGTATCCTTTTGGCTGCTGAATAATCCGTCCCGTTTACACCATTATCCGAGGTTTATATGAGTTTTCGTCTGTTGTCCGCATCGGCCCTGCTGGCCAGTGTTGTTTTTAGTGCTTCTGTTCATGCCGACACACTGGTGCTGTATACCAGCCAGCCTGCCCAGGATGCGCAAATGACGGTAGATGCGTTTGAAAAAGCCAACCCCGGAACCAAAGTGGACTGGGTGCGTGACGGCACCACCAAATTAATGACAAGGCTGCGTGCTGAAATGGCGGCCGGTGTGGTCAAGCCTGATGTATTGCTGATTGCCGACAGCGTTACCATGGAGCAGCTGAAGCAGGAAGGTTTGCTGGCAGCCCATAAATCGGCAGAAAGCGGCGAATATGACCCCGCCCTGTACGATAAAGACGGTTACTACTACAGCACCAAACTCATTACCACCGGTATTGCCTACAACACCGGTGCCAAAGAAAAACCGGTTTCATGGAAAGATTTCCTGAAGCCTGAATATAAAAACCAGGTTGCCATGCCCAGCCCTTTATACTCGGGTGCGGCACTCATTCACTTGTCAACCTTAACCACCAACCCCGATTTTTCATGGAAATTCTATGAAGACATGAAGGCCAATGGCGTTACTGCCCTGACCGGTAATGGCAGTGTGCTTACTGCAGTGGCATCCGGTACCAAGCCATATGGCGTACTGGCCGATTATCTCGCCATCCGTGAAAAAGCCAAAGGGGCACCGGTCGAGTTTGTGTTCCCGACAGAAGGTGTCAGCCTGGTAACAGAACCGGTTGCCATCCTGAAAGATAGCAAACAGCAGGAACTGGCCCAAAAATTTGTTGATTTTGTATTGTCTGCCGAAGGCCAGGAACTGGTGGTGCAACAGGGCTATCTGCCTGCCCGCAATGGTACAAAAACCCCGGAAGGTTTCCCCGACCGCAGCGCCATTAAACTATTGCCTTTTGATGCCGCCAAAGCCCTGGAAAATGCCGAGAAAGACAAGGAAGATTTCAGCAAACTGTTCAACTGATTTGTGACACTGCTGGTTTTGCCAGGCTCTTGTGTGAAAGCATAAGAGCCTGTATGTTTCTTCTTCATGACAAATTCGCAACCCGCCACTTTCAAAAACCAGACCATACAATGGTGGGTCTGGGGCTTGCTGTTTGTTATTTTCGTGATTAATGTTTTACCCAGTGGCAGATTACTGGCAGAAGCGTTGTCAGATATTGCGCAGGCCGGCCAATCCAGTTTCTGGAAAGTATTGAATGCACCGGCAACCTGGCAGGCAACCTGGCACAGTTTTTACACCAGCATGCTGGCTACCACTCTGGCCGTTGTGTTGGGGGCGGGGCTGGCGTTTTTTATTGCCTTAAGCAATATCCGGGCCAAGTCATTCTGGGTTTTCATGTTCATGCTGCCCATGATGATTCCGCCTCAGGTCACGGCTTTAAGCTGGTTGCAGCTGATGGGGCCCGGCAGTGCCCTGTTGCAGTTACTGGGGGTGGCTCCGGCCCTGGGCAGTCCGCAACCTTTGTATTCGGCCTGGGGGATCGCTCTGCTTATGGGAATACAGCATGCCCCGTTGGTGTTTCTTTCAGTACGCACCAGTTTGCTGGTTTTGCCAAAAGAATTGATTGAGGCGGCCCGCTTAAGCGGTGCCTCGCAAAGCAGGATCATGCTGGATATGGTTTTCCCCTTGTGTAAAAACGGGATTCTGGCCGGAGCGGCCATCGCGTTCGTGTCTGCCTTGGGTAATTTTGGCATCCCTGCCATGCTGGGTATTCCGGCTTCTTATTACGTGCTTCCTACCCTGATTTACCAGAAAATGGCTGATTTTGGCCCCTTGATGCTGAATGAAGTGTCCAGTTTGTCGGTGATAGTGGGATTGATCGCCATGTTTGGGGTATGGGTGCAGCACCGGTTCCAGGCAAAGATACCGCTGGTTGGCATGCCCGGAAAACCGCTGGCTTTTGCCCTGGGGCGCAGCCGGATCTGGTGTGAAGCGGGTCTGGCCCTGATTATTCTTGTTATTCTTGTCATGCCGCTGATGGCCCTGGTGACCAGTTCACTGGTTCCTGCCATCGGTGTTGTTTTAACTATGGATAACCTCAGTTTTTCTGCCTATGCGCAAATGTTAACCGGGCAGGGGGTTACCTGGCGGGCTTTTCAAAACAGCATGTTGCTGTCGGTAGGGGCCGCTTTTATTCTGGCCTGCCTGGCTTTGCCCCTGGTTTATGTGGTGGTCAGGCGTCCACGCCGTTTTTATTCGGTCGTGCTCATGCTGATTGATGTGCCTTATGCCTTGCCGGGCGTGGTGCTTGCCATTGCCTGCATTTTATTGTTTGCCAAACCCATACCTGTTGTGGAAATCAGCCTGTATGGCAGTTTGGGCATTATCCTGTTTGCCTATTTGTCACGGTTCCTGACGGTCAGTCTCAAGCCGGTGCATAGCAGCATGATGCAGCTTGATGTGGCCCTTGAAGAGGCCGCCCAGTTATGTGGTGCCTCGCTTACAAGACGTTGGCGTGATATTGTGTTTCCTTTGTTGGCACCTGCCGCATTTGCCGGTTTTTTGCTGGTTTTCCTGATCGCTGTCAATGAGCTGACGGTTTCCGCCTTGTTGTGGAGTGCCGGCAATGAAACGCTGGGCGTACTTATTTTCAATCTTGCTGATGGTGGTGAAACGGTGCTTGCCTCGGCGGTTGCCGTTTCCATTGTGCTCATGATTGCCGTGTTGATGATATGTTTAAGCGTGGTGGGGCGTAACCTGCCAAAAGGGGTGATTCCATGGCGCAATTAGTACTGGAAAACGTGAGCAAACTGTTTGGCAGCAGCCGGGTGGTTGACGGTTTGAGCCTGGATATTCCGACCGGCTCTTTTGTGGCCCTGCTGGGCCCCAGTGGCTGCGGCAAAACCACGACTTTACGCATGATTGCGGGTTTTGAACAACTCAACCAAGGCACCATTCATGTCGAGGGCAGGCAGCTGGCGGGCCCGGGTTTGCATGTGCCACCAGACAAACGCAATATGAGCATGGTGTTCCAGTCTTATGCCTTATGGCCCCATATGAATGTGATGGATAATGTCGGTTATGCCCTGAAGCTTAAAGGAATCAAGGCAGAGGCGTACCGGCAACAGGTTTTTCAGGCACTCGAAACCGTTAACCTGACTCACCTGGCCGAGCGGGCGCCACAGGATTTAAGCGGTGGGCAGCGGCAACGGGTTGCTTTGGCCCGCTGCCTGGTGTCTCACCCCGAGGTGCTGCTGCTGGATGAGCCGCTGGCGAATCTGGACCAGCATTTGCGGGCTTCAATGGAAGAAACTTTCCGGGCCTTTCACCGTCGTACGGGCGCTACTTTTATTTATGTCACGCATGACCAGGCCGAAGCCATGGCGTTGGCAGATTACGTCGCTGTCATGAACCATGGCAGGCTGGAACAATGGGATACACCCGAGCAACTGTATCAATATCCGCAAAATACCTGGGTGGCCCGTTTTATCGGGCAGGGTTCCATTATTTATGTGCGGCAAAAAACGGCAGAACGTTCTTTAACGGGTGATAATGTCATGCAATTGCTGTCTTCTTCCCTGGGCTCAAGCCAGCAGGCTGTTTTAATTCGCCCCGAGCATGTGCGGGTGGCAGCAACAGGCGTGGAATTACAGGTTTTAAGCCGGGTGTTCAAGGGAGAACGGTATAAATATACCGGGCGCCTGCCCGATGGCCAGGAAATGGATTTCTACCATCAGGGCAGGCTTGAAATTGAACAGAATGTCTGCGTACAGGTACAGCAGGCGTGGGCCCTGCTGGATTAAGCAAATAAAGTGAGCAGGTAGGCCAGCAGGAAAGGGGCCGCCAGACTGAGCACGGCCCCGCTGAAAATGGCGGTGGCAATATACTGGTTGCCTGCGCTTTTCTTGATGATGGGCAGGGTGGTATCCAGAGCCGTAGCACCGGCTGTGCCAATGGCAGGTACCGGATGGCGGGCACCCAGAAAAAACAGCACTACAATAGACAGCAATTCTCGGAACAGGTCGGTCATAAGGGAAGTGGCGCCGTAGAATTCGCCCAGACGGGCCGTAACCATCACGCCAGATAGCGAAAACCAGCCGAAGCCGGCAGACATGACCAGGCCATTACGGATATCCATGCCCATTAACCAGGCCACGACAGCCCCGCCAAGCAGTGAAAACAGGATGACCACCACGGGTGTGGCTATGATTCTGAATTGCAGGAACTTCAGGGAAATGGGGGCGTTGATCAGGTCGATGCCAATCAATACCAACAATATATACAGGAAAGTTTCAACCGAAGGCAGCAGTTCGGTATTTAATTGGGCCATTAGTAACAGCTTGGCCAGGCCAATACCCGCCAATATAAAGGCAAAGGCAATGCCACACTCCCAAATCACATGCCAAATGCCAAAATCCGAGGTGGCTTCGGCAGTGGTTTTGGGGCCTTTTGGGAAGAGCATCCACAAGCCAATAAAAGAAAAAACCGTGGTACCCAGGGCGTAGGCCAGGGCAATGCCTAAAATTTGCGTGACATTTTGCAGGTTTTCCAGTTGCAGACCAAATTTATAGCCAATGGCAAACAGCAGCAGCCAGACAAACGGCGTCACCAGCCGGGCCAAACGGGCCGACTGGGTGGCAGGCAGTATTTTGCCAATTATCAGACCAAGAACCAGATACAGGCAAATCGGCAATAACGACAGTAGCAGGTCTTTCAAGAAGGGCACCTTTTGAGGCCTTATGCCTGTTTAAGTATGGCAAACAGGCATAAGGCCGTTAAATGGCTTAAACCGGGGTGTTTTTATTGAAGGCGGCCAGTTTTTCTTGCAGTGACTTTTTAATGGCCGGCCATTCTTCACGGGTAACGCTGTACATGACCGTATCCCTGACAGAACCGTCACGACGCTTTGCATGGCCGCGCAATACACCGTCTTTTTTGGCTCCCAGCCTCTCGATGGCTTTTTGTGAAGTCTGGTTGATGATGTCGGTACGCCAGCCCACGACATTGGCCTGCAGGCTTTGGAAAGCATAAAACAGCAACAGGTATTTGCAGGCGGTATTCACATGGGTGCGTTGCCAGGATTGGGCATACCAGGTATAGCCAATTTCAAGCCGGGCAATATCCGCGATAATATCGTGATAGCGGGTGGTCCCAATGACTTTTTTGGTTTTGGCGTCAAGTACGGTAAACGGTAGCATGTGGCCATCCTGCTGGCCTTTCAGGGCAGCTTCAATATACGCGGTTTCCTGACCCGGTTCGGGCACCGAGGTATATACCAGGTTCCAGAGCTCACCGTCATTGGCGGCGTTTTTCAGGCCTTCGGCGTGGGCCAGCCGCATGGGCTGAAGAATAACCCCAAAGCCTTCAAGCTGGACTGGGTGGATGGGGGTGGAAAAAGGCGTAACTGCTGGCAGGCCGGTTTCTGAAGAGATGGTCATGATGTAAGGCTGCAAAAGACAAAGCAAACGGGAATGAAATCCAGAAAAATCACAGTGTATCAGATTGCGGCCTGCGCCATCTGCGGTAAACTGGATGCCCAAATGCGTTTGGGTAGAGCAATAATTTTATGAATTTTTTTTCAGATAACTTAAAGTAGCAATTATGACCTTAACAATAACAATGATTATTGCCCTGTTGGCACTGGGGGCGTTTGGCGGTTTCATGGCCGGTTTGCTGGGTATTGGCGGAGGAATGGTGCTGGTGCCTTTCCTTACCATGCTGTTTACCTGGCAGCAGATGTCTGGTGATATTGCGGTGCATGCGGCCATTGCCACGTCCATGAGCATGATTATGTTCACGTCGCTGTCAAGCATGCGGGCCCATCATAAACAGGGTGCGGTGTTATGGCCGGTTGTGTTTTCATTGGTACCCGGCATTATTTTAGGTGGATTGCTGGCCGGTGGTGTTGCCTTCAGGTTTATCAGCATGGCCTGGCTGGCTTTGTTTTTTGCGGTATTTGTGGGCTATTCAGGGATGAATATGCTAAGGAGCAAAAAGCCCAAAGCGTCACGCCAGTTGCCGGGCGTGGCCGGCCGCACGGCTGTGGGTACGGGAATCGGGTTTATTTCGGGTCTGGTGGGGGCCGGTGGCGGGTTTTTGTCAGTGCCGTTCATGGTCTGGTGTAATGTGCCTATCCGCAATGCGGTGGCCACGTCGGCGGCATTGGGTTTTCCGATTGCGGTGGGCAACAGTATCGGGTATATCACTTCCGGGATTGAAAAAATTGGTATCCAGGATGGGATGCTGGGTTATGTGTATTGGCCTGGTTTGCTGGTACTGATTACCATGAGTGTGCTGATGGCGCCTGTAGGGGCAAAGTGTGCGCATAATTGGCCGGTTGACAGGCTGAAGCGGATTTTTGCCTTGTTGTTGTTTTCGATTAGTGCATATATGTTGTATAAGTCGCTGACTGCGTTTGGAATCATTTAGGCAATTCAGTTAAGATTGCCGTTTTTTGCAAGGCTATACGTATCCGGGCCTGATTAAGGCTACCAGTGCAGCGACTTCGGCCCGAAGGGGCGTCGGAGCAAACTGGGTAGCCTTAACCAGGCCTTTTTGGTGTCCTGAAAACCTTGTTGTCATCGTAAAAGCCGACCTGTGACTGTTCTTCATGCCAGCCCGGAATACCAAAAATCTGTAGCGGGATGAAAGGCTTGGTTTGCAGGGTTTGTTCTGTCAGGAACCCGGCCAGATAATCGTCCACTTGCTGGATGGCCGTTGCTGAAAATATCTCAGGCGTGTCGGGATCGGTCTTGCCTTTAGCGGTCTTATCGGCGGCAGGCTCATCCGGGCAAGTTTGTTGGCTACCTGGCGCAATGAAATCGGGTATGCGGATGGCATGGGCGGTAATGGCTTTGTACGGGGTCACCAGTTTTTCCAGCAGGGCATGGCCGAAGGCAATAACCCGGGTTTGGCGCCACAGGGGGCGTAAGGTCTGGAAGGCGGTTTGCCACTGTTTGGCTTGCAGGGCCAGCCAAAGCGCGTCCGGGCATTGGATGAAGAAGCCGTTTTCATCAATAATCGTAATGGCATCTCTTGTTTTTCCCCGGGTATCACCTACACCGGCCCGTCTTATTTGTGCCGCCTGTAACTGGTTAAGGCGGATTTTGGTATTAGGGAAGGTAAACCAGCACAGGGCATTGAAATAATCATGCAGGCCATCACGGGTAGGGACATGGCCGGTTTCATAAATATAGGTTTCATAAGCCATGCCGTCTGGCAGGGTTTCCTGTGGGACGAAGTTGACCGGTGGGTGGGCAGGGCGCTGTTCGTTCAGGAATGCGTGAACGCTGGGGACAGTTTGCTGCGGGGCAGGGAAACGGTTTTTCCAGGGCGACCAGTAGGGGGCGTCAAGGCTGATCCGGTTCAGGATAGAGATGGGCATGGCTTTGCAAGTAGGTTAACCCGCCCCTGTGGCAAGGGCGGAGAAGGTAAGACGGACTTATAACGGGCGTGGACGACTATTTTTTAAAAGTGACTTCGGGCATTTTATCGCCCCAGGGCATAAGCGGAACGCCTGATATGCTGTTGTAGGGTGAACCTTCAATCACCCGTTCACTCACCACCAGGTAAACCAGGGTGTTGTTGGGTTTATCCAGCAGGCGGGTCACATTCAGGTCTTTGAATAACAGGCTCATGCGCTGGGTGAAAATATTTTCTTTTTTATCGGGGATGGCTTTTGCCGCCTTGATAGGGCCAACCTGGCGGCAGGAAATGGCAAAGCGCGAGGGGTTTTCTGCCAGGCCCAGTGCACCCGAGATACCACCGGTCTGGGCGTGTGACAAGTGGCACACCACGCCTTCAATATCCGGGTCATTGAAAGACTGGATACATACTTTGTCGTTATTCACAACACGCCAGGTAGTACTGACACAGCCCACTTCAGCGGCATTCACGGCGGGCTGAAAGAAAAGGCCTGATAGGGCAAGAACGGCCAAGAGTAATTTTTTCATGGTAAGCATCTTTTGGGTAGTTGCTGATAGCTATAATATGATGATCAGATTTTTATTATTGTAATGTTAAAAATGAACCAACTGGAAAAACTGCGTATTGATAAATGGCTTTGGGCCGCCCGTTTTTATAAAACCCGTTCGCTTGCCGCCACCGAGGTTGGCAAGGGCAGGGTCGATGTGAATGAACAGTCTTGCACCAAGCCTGCCCGGGAAGTCAAGGTGGGCGATAAAATTACCATTCGGCAGGAACGCATGCACCGGGTGGTGGAAATCAAGGCCCTAAGTGCCGTGCGTGGCCCGGCGCCGGTAGCGCAATTGCTGTACGAAGAAACCCCTGAAAGCATCCAGGCCCGTGAAGCAGAACAGGAAAGAAGAAAACTGGCCAATGAACCTGCCGATACCATCTTGCATGGCCGCCCCACCAAACGGGACAGGCGTTACCTGGATGATTTGAAACGACGGTATTGACCGACTCCCGCTTCTAAGCCTTCTCGTTCCCATGCTCTGAACTGATCCCAATAAGTTGAATAGCTGTCCAACTTTAGGGGGCAGTTCACTCCCCGCGTGGGAGTGCGGATTGCCCCGGTTTTGTTCCAAACATAAAACCAGACATAAAACCAAATAAGTGGTATGTTTTGGGTTCAAATAAAAATATAAAAAACATCCACAAAGGAGGCATTATGTCTATTCAATTCAAGCGAAGTACGGTTGTTACATTCCTTGGTCTGGCATTGCTGGCTGGGGGCGCTGTCACGTCCTTGCAGGCTAAAACACCGGCTCTGGTAGCGCCGCCCCAGGTGCAGTATGACTATGACATGGATATTTTCCATCCGGTCATTGCCCAAAACGGGATGGTGTCAACCGAGCAGCATCTGGCTTCAACCGTAGGGCTGGATATTCTTAAAAAAGGGGGCAATGCCGTTGATGCCGCTGTGGGTATCGGCTTTGCGTTGGCAGTGGTGCTGCCCAATGCCGGTAACCTGGGTGGTGGCGGCTTTATGATGGTGCATGACAAGGCAAGCGAACAGACGATCGCCCTTGATTTCCGGGAAATGGCGCCTGCCAAGGCCAGCCGTGACATGTATCTGGACGAAAAGGGAGACGTGGCTGCCGGCCGATCGCTATATACCCACCTGGCGGTTGGGGTGCCGGGTACGGTGGCCGGTATGGAACATGCCCTGAAAAAATGGGGTAGCATGCCCTTGGAACAGCTTATTCAACCAGCCATTGATCTGGCTGAAAACGGTTATATCGTTAGTAATTCACTGGCCGAAAACCTGGCAGCCACCAAAGAAAGTCTGGGTAAGTGGGAAACCACCAAAACCATATTCTTCAAGGATGGCGAACCGTTAAAAGCGGGTGATTTGCTGGCCCAGAAAGACCTGGCTGAATCCATGCGCTTAATTGCCAAAGAAGGTGCTGATGCTTTCTACAAGGGGGAAATTGCCAAGCAGATTGTAGCGGAAATGGGCAAACATGATGGACTGATTACCAAAGAGGATATGGCCAATTACAAAGTGGTGGAACGTGAGCCGGTGAAAGGCAGTTATCGCGGGTATGAAGTGGTTTCCATGCCGCCGCCCAGTTCAGGCGGGATTCATGTGATCCAGATGCTGAATATGCTGGAGCGTCATGACCTGAATGCCATGGGGCTGAATAGCGCCAAAACCATTACTCTGGTGGCCGAAACCATGAAGCGGGCCTATGCCGACCGTTCCGAATATCTGGGCGACCCGGATTTTGCCAAAGTACCGCAAAAAGGCCTGACCTCAAAAGCCTATGCCAACAGCCTGGCCAATGCCATTTCTTCTGATAAGGTCACCCCGTCCAAAGAGATTTTGCCAGGCAAGCCGCAAACTTATGAAAGTGACCAAACCACCCATTATTCAGTGGTAGATAAAAACGGTAATGCGGTAGCCGTTACCTATACGCTTAACCTCAATTTTGGCAGCGGCATTGTGGCTGGTGAAAGCGGTATTTTACTGAATAATGAAATGGATGATTTTTCTGCCAAACCGGGTGTGCCCAATGCGTTTGGCTTGATTGGCGGTGATGCCAATGCGGTTGAACCGGCAAAACGGCCTTTGTCTTCCATGACACCCACCCTGGTGTTAAAAGATGGCAAGCCCTGGCTGGTCACCGGTAGTCCGGGTGGCGCACGTATTATCACCACCGTGCTGCAAACCATTCTTAACAGTATCGACTTTGGCATGAACCCGGCCGAGGCGGCGTCAACCCCCCGTTTCCATCATCAGTGGCTGCCCGATGAACTGCGCATAGAGAAAGGTTTTAGCCCTGATACCCTGGCTTTGCTTAAGGAAAAAGGCTATACCGTTGCCCTTAAACCTTCCATGGGGCGTACACAAACCATCCAGATCCGGGACAATATCCTGTATGGCTATTCTGACCCGCGTAACCCGGATGGCGTGACGATTGGTTATTAGCGATTTTTTCGAAAGCGTTGTTCATAATCAATAATCACATCGCGGGCATGGCCACGATCGGGGTCACGCTTGCCCAGCCATGAGCCCAGACCTAAAGGAGTGGCCTGTCCCAGCCTGATCCCGTTTACTTCATTTTTATCCAGTTCAAGCAGCGCATCCCAGCTTAATTCAATACCAATATATTGGCGCAGCCAATGGACCAGCTGGCTGGCATTTTTGGTGCCGGGCAGGAAAGCGTCAAACTGTTGGCGGCTTAAAGGCCCCAGTTTAAGCCTGAATTTGTGCTGGGCATCACGCACGGCAGAACCCAAAATAGTATCTTGCCCCAGCCCAAGGGAACCGCCCAGTGCCAATTGCTGGGCAGGCTCAAGCTTGATCCATTGAGGAACGAACTCCTGGATGGCAACCTGAATATTGAAAAAATGACCCAGGATTTGGGTAAGCCCTTCCGGGTTGCGGGTTTGGCGTATTAAATGACCGGCAAAGTAATATTTGGCGTGATCCATGACAGAATCACGGTTTTGCAGGGATGCTTCGCCCAGGTTAATCAGGCTGGCAATATAGCGGGTGAAATTGTTTTCTTTGCGATCCAGGCTGACGGTGCTTTGTGCATCGGCCCAGGCCCGATAGAACAGGGTAATCAGGCGGTGGTGAAAAATATCGGCAAAGCCCGATAAGGTATGGTCGCGATGATGAAAAATCCGTTCTCGGACGTATTCGGTCAGATGCAGCGGCAGGGGGCCATTGGGGCCGAAAAGGCCGAAGTTAAGCACAGAGATGACGGGGGTGCCGTTCTTGTTCCGGCTCATCTGGCTTAGCGTAGAGGGGGCAAAGCTTAGTGAGGGTTCCTGTCGCAGGCGTACCGGTTCATGTGCAGGCAGACTGTCCCTGCCCAAAGGTTTACGGGTACCGCCACGGGCATCAAGCCAGCGCAGTATATGGTAGAAACTGTAGCGGTAAGGTTCCTGCTCCAGTTTTTGCCAGAAATCAGGGGGCAGTTGTTGGGTCTTCATGACCGTGGCAGGCGGTGAAACGTCCATTGAGCTGACAATAGCAAAACTGGCATCGTATCATTCAAATATGAATGAATTATTAAAACGCGTGTGCCTTCATGATTCCGTCATATTTTTTTGTTAGTTTGACGGTTAATTATTTCATTTCATAATCCCCGTTCCCATGCTTCTGCTTGGAAATGCCTGTTTTTAGTACAAATCAATATGTCAGAAATCAATCGGACAGACCTGTTCGGCAAACTGGATTCATTACTTTACCGCTCACTGGAAGGTGCAACCGCCTTCTGTAAACTCAGGGGCCACCCTTATGTGGAATTGGTGCACTGGCTGCACCAGATCATGCATGAACATGACAGTGATTTTCAGCGTGTTATAAAATATTTCAATATTAAAACAGATGAACTTGAAAAAGGTATCGTTGCCTCACTGGATGAACTGCCCCAGGGGGCAGCCTCCATTTCCGATTTGTCCGAACATATTGACAGTGCCGTTGAAAGGGCGTGGGTGTATGGATCCCTCAAGTATGCGGCGGCAAAAATACGCAGCGCACACCTGATGCTGGGCTTGCTGAAAACAAGCTCATTGCGTAACGTTCTTTATGGTATTTCACCCGAGTTCCGTAAAATCGTGCCCGATGTCCTGGCCGATGAATTGCCGGAAATTGTTAAAGGGTCGGCAGAAGATAAAGGCAGTCATGTCATGCCGGAGGACGGTATTGCGGTGGCAGGGCAGTCGGGCTCAGCAAGCCGGGGCAAGTCTGCCCTGGCGCAATATGCGGTGGATATGACCGCCCGGGCCCGTAACAATGAGATAGACCCGGTTTCGGGACGTGATGACGAAATTCGCCAGATGATTGATATTTTAATGCGTCGCCGCCAGAATAATCCTTTGCTGACCGGTGAGGCCGGTGTTGGCAAAACGGCGGTTGTCGAAGGGCTGGCAATTCGGCTGGCGCAGGCGGATGTGCCACCTGCCTTGCAGCAGGTCAGCTTATATTTGCTGGATATTGGCCTGCTGCAGGCGGGGGCCAGCATGAAGGGCGAGTTTGAATCACGCCTGCGTCAGGTGATTGACGAAGTCCAGAAAAGTGAAAAGCCCATTGTATTGTTTATTGATGAAATCCATACCCTGATTGGTGCCGGTGGCGCAGCGGGTACGGGTGATGCGGCCAACCTTCTCAAACCGGCACTGGCGCGGGGGCAGTTACGTACCATTGGTGCCACGACGTGGGCCGAGTATAAAAAATACATAGAAAAAGATCCGGCCCTGACCCGCCGTTTTCAGGTGGTACAGGTGCATGAGCCCGATGAAACCAAGGCCCTGGTTATGTTGCGTGGCCTGGCAGGCAACCTTGAATCGCATCATAAGGTATTGTTGCTGGACGAAGCGATTGAGGCTGCGGTACGTCTTTCCCACCGTTATATTCCTGCCCGCCAGTTACCGGACAAGGCCATTGCCTTGCTGGATACGGCCTGCGCCCGTGTGGCGGTCAGCCAGCATGCACGTCCATCTGCCCTGGAAAATGTCCAGCGCCAGATAGAGCATCTTGAAATAGAAAAAGCGATTGCCATGCGTGAGCGGCAATTGGGAGCGGGTAATGGTGAGCGTATCCATGAGCTGGAGAACCGGCTGGTGCAGGCCAATGAAAAACTGGCCATACTGGAAGCCGACTGGCAGGCAGAGCAGGAACTGGTTAATGGTTTGCTGGCCCTGAGGGAGCAGTTGCAGCAAGAAATTACTGACGGGGAAAAGGATGCGCTCAGGGATGAGCTTATCCAGATACAGGCAGAACTTCTGGCGTTGCAGGGAGAACGTCCGCTTATTTTTGCAGCGGTGGATGCCAATGCGGTTGCTGCCGTGGTGGCGGACTGGACCGGTATTCCGGTGGGCCGCATGATGAAAGATCAGGTGGTATCGGTATTGGGGCTGGCCGATACGCTGGAGCAGCGTGTTATTGGCCAGCGGCATGGCCTTGACATGATTGCCCGCAGGGTGCTGACATCACGGGCCCGCCTGACCGATCCGAACAAGCCAGTGGGGGTTTTTATGCTATGTGGTCCCAGTGGCGTAGGGAAAACCGAAACGGCCCTGGCCCTGGCAGAAGCACTTTATGGTGGTGAGCAAAACCTGATTACGATTAACATGAGTGAGTTTCAGGAAGCGCATACGGTTTCCACCCTTAAAGGTGCTCCTCCGGGCTATGTGGGCTATGGGGAAGGCGGACGCCTGACCGAAGCCGTGCGTCGCCGCCCTTATAGCGTTATTTTGCTGGATGAAGTGGAAAAGGCGCACCCGGATGTACATGAGATTTTCTTTCAGGTCTTTGACAAGGGCTGGATGGAAGACGGCGAAGGCAGGCAGATTGATTTTCGTAATGTGGTCATTATACTGACCGCCAATGTGGGCACCGAACGCATTATGGATTTGTGTAAAGACCCAGACCTGATGCCTGATGCCGAAGGCCTGGCCGGTTCTTTACGTGATCCTTTATTGACGGTTTTTCCACCTGCCTTATTGGGCCGGCTGGTGGTCATCCCTTACTATCCGCTGTCAGACGGGATGCTGGGCAATATTGTTCGTTTGCAGCTTGAAAGAATTGGCAAAAGAATCCGGGCCCATTATGGCATTGAACTGGTCGTGAGTGATCGTGCCGTGCGGCTGATTATCGCGCGTTGCACCGAGGTTGAGTCGGGGGGACGTATGGTGGATGCCATTCTGACCAATACCGTATTGCCTGAAATCAGCCATCAAATTCTGGCGGCTACCATGAATGGTGAAACCATTAGCCGGTTTGAGCTGGATGCCAAAGAAGATGAATTCAGTTATGGCTGGCAGCTGGTGCAGCCAGAAATGCCGTAAGCTGGCAGTCAAGCCCTCTTGCAATGGAAGAGGGCTATCTTGCTTATCGTACTTATTGCTTTTCAGGGGGGGTATTAAGTTGCTGGCTGTAGGCAGCCTGTTTCAGTGCCTGTGTTATTTGCTCTTCCTGGTGCGCGGCCAGTGCATTGTCGTGCAGGAGGGTGCTTGGTCTGGTATCGGAAAAAATACTGTTGCGATGTTGGTCGTTGCCATCACTGCTTAGCATGTTAAGCGGGTCATTGTTGCCATATGGTTGCACGCCCTGTGGTGTTAGCAGGGAAACCGGATCAGGGTGATTGCGATTGGTGGCGCTGGCCATGTCAAACGGATGGGCGTTGTCTTGTGGTGAAGAACCCACAGGGATGACACCAGGGCTATTAAGCAGATCGGCAAAAATATCCTCTGCTGGTGCTGGTGCTGGTGCTGGTGCTGGTGCTGGTTGTGCCATTATTGCCGTTGTTTCAATGGCAGGCGCTTGTGGCATTACCGCCGGTATTGCGGGTACCGCGACAGTCGTTGCTGTTGTGTTGGCGGCTTCTTGGTCTTGTTGCCGCAATACAAAATTGCCAATCATAATTTCATCATTTTCTTCCACCGGTATCTCCTGCCTGAACGACAGGCAAATGCCGCTGACCGAGACCGGGATAAGGCTGCTTAGATTCATCAAGGTGGCATTGCCTTGTTGGTCCACCCTGAAGACAGCCTGTACTTTGCCAGCGGATTGATCCCTGTCACTAAGCACAAGATCATTGTCGGGATTGCTTCCGACAGTGGCACCCGGTGAATTGAGTGAATAGCTTGCCACTTTGGCAGGCTCTGTTTTGTTGATAATGGATAGTGTAATCATGTGTGGCGTCTATTGAGGGCCGGGTGGCCGGTGTTTATGGTTTGGCAGGCATTTGCGTGCGGATACGTAAACGGGTTGCCTGTACCTTTTTATTTTCCCTTTCGAATACGGGGCCCCATATGGGGTGAGTGCTTTCCGCCTCGGTCAGCTGATAGTTGGGGTTGGCGGCCAGCAATTGGTTGAAAGTCCTTCCACAAGCGGTTCTGGCCCGGGTAAGACATTGGCTGAAAGCCTGGTATTTCAGGGCTTCCGAGCGGAAAGCCAATGAGCCGCTTAGCATGAGTGGTTCTGTGCTGATGTTTTTGATCAACGCTTTATATTCACCATTTGAAAAAGACGTTTCCAATGCCTGCAGGGCCTGTTCTTCTTCGGGAGAGTAAGGGCTTGGCGGTGCTTTGGGCGTAGCGGAGCAGGCGCCCAGAAGCAGGCAGACGATGATGGTGCCAATGGTGCGTGTATAAAGTTTCTTGCTCATAAAATTTATGTTTGGAAATGTGGGTGTAATAAAACTGTTTGATAATAAAAATATGATTTTTTGTCATGACAGCTTTTTGTCATGATTTATATGCTTATTAATCTTAACTGACGAACATGACAGAAATATGTTGCTTTATTAATTGCCACATACGTAAATGTTTGCTTTTGAAGTAAGTTTAATTAAAAACTTCAAATTAAAAATAAATTGATAAGCGGGAAAGTTGGATTGATAAATTTATGTTTTTGGCCCGATTATTGAAATCCGTATTGCTACGGCTGGGTATGGTTACCTGTTTTGCGCTGCTGGCCGGATGCGCGGCCAGTGAAAACAAACTGGCTGTTCCTTATGTCGTTGAGTTAACAGCCTCCAGTACCATTAACCGGAATGACAGGGGGGTTGCCACACCGGTAAAAATTACCGTTTACGAGCTTAAATCAAGTACTGCTTTTGAAACGGCAGATTTCTTCAGCTTGCAACAGAACCCCCAACAGGTATTGGGAGAGCAGTTGCTTGAAATCAGCTCCGTCATGCTTCGCCCGGGTAAAACGGAGCTTGTCAGGGCAATGGGAAATATCCAGGCTAAATCATTGGGTGTGATAGCCGCTTTCCGTGATTTGAATAACAGCCAATGGCGGATGCTCATATCGCTGCCCGAAGCGGAAACCACCAATTTATATAAGTTCTGGCATTTTTCACCCGGTGAAGCACGCATTGTGATTGATGTCGATGAAAAGTCCATCAGCCTGAACCGTAATGCAAAGTCAGATTAAACCATTTCAATACGCATGAATATTAAAAACAAGGTAGTTTGGTCCGAGGGCATGTTTTTACGCCCGCATCATTTTCAACAGTTTGAACATTATCTGGCGAGCAATGCCCAAATCCGGCAAGAAAGTGCAGAGGGCTATTTCTGGGGTTTTCGTGAGCTTGAAATAGATACCGATGCGCTCTTGCTGGGCAAGATTATTGTTACCCATGCCAGGGGCATATTGCCCGATGGCACCGCTTTCAGTTTTCATGGTGCTGCCGGTCCGGCTGCGCTGGAGGTACCGGCCGGCACGTTCGGGCAGCGGGTTTATCTTGCCTTGCCACGTTACCGCGCCGAGTCGGAAGATGTCGTGTTTGATGATGCCGATGACTCTCTGGCCCGTTATGCGGTGATTGAAGAAGAGGTTTTTGATGTATGTGACGTATCCATGGGCACCGCGCTTATCCAGACGGGCAGGTTGCGTTTACGCCTGATTCTGGAGAGCGATTTCGGGGATGAGTGGATAGGCATGCCCATCGGCATCATTGGTGAAAAAAACGATGACCGTAAAGTCATGCTTGATAAGACTTACATCCCACCGGTGTTGTCGTATGCAGCCAGCCCTGTGTTGAATCAATATATCAAGGAAATTGCCGGTTTGCTTGAGGCGCGTAGCGAGTTGCTGGCCAATCGTTTGCAGCAACCTGGCCGTAGCGGGGTGGCCGAAGTATCAGAGTTCATGATTCTGGAAACCATTAACCGCTATCGGGGGGCATTCTGGCACATGATGACCCTGGCGCATCTGCATCCCGAGCGTGTATTTCATGATTTCCTGATGCTGGCCAGTGATCTGGCAACGTTTACCCGGCCAGATAAACGGATGAAAAGTTTTCCGGCCTATATACACGATGGGCTTCATGCCAGCTTTTTGCCTTTGCTGGAAATCCTGCGTGCCGCCTTAACCAGTATTCTTGATGAGCAGGCTATCCGGATTCCCTTGCATGACAAGGGGGCCGGTTTACGGGTGGGGCAGGTGCCTGATTTGCAATTGCTGCACAGTGCGGAATTTATTCTGGCCGTATATGCCGATATGCCTGCTGAAACCGTGCGCATGCATTTTCCGGCACAGGCAAAACTGGGGCCGGTTGAGCGGATTCGTGATCTGGTTCATCTGCAGTTGCCGGGCGTTTCATTAAGATTGATGTCGAATGTGCCGCGTCAGCTTCCTTATAGTGCCGGGCATATTTATTTTTCGTTGGAAAAAACCGGTGAAATGTGGAAACAGCTGGAAAGAACCGGTGCCCTGGCCCTTCATCTGGCGGGTGAGTTTCCCGGGCTTGCCCTTGAATTCTGGGCGATCAGGCAGGAACGAGGGTAATTGATACATGCTGGCAGGAAATTATAACGCTACACAAATGGGGCAATGGTCGGCAGCGCAGGAAGCCAACCCGGTTCCAGAGGGCTTGCGTGCCGATGATTATGTTATTAGTGGTTCCAATACCCTGGTAGCTGCAGCAAATCCTTTGCTGGTTTTAATACCGCAAATCCGCAGTACCCGTGCTCACCCCTCACCGTCCGATCTCAGGGTCAGGCTGGTTGATGAAATCCGCCAGTTTGAGTTGCGTGCCCAGCATGCCGGTATCAGTAATGAAACCATTCTGGGCGCGCGCTATTGTTTGTGTACCGCACTGGATGAAGCCGCTGCCTTAACGCCCTGGGGCGGTGGTGGCGCCTGGTCGGCCAACAGCCTGCTGGTGACTTTTCATAATGAAACCTGGGGTGGCGAGAAGTTTTTTCAGTTGCTGGCTAAATTGTCCCAGAATCCGGTTCCCCATATTGATTTGCTGGAATTGCTTTATTACTGCCTGGCCCTTGGGTTTGAAGGGCGTTACCGGGTGGCTGATAATGGCCGTACCCAACTGGAAACCCTGCGCCAGCGCCTTTTGCTTGTTTTGCAGAATGCGCGGGGTAAATATCCTTCTGCCTTGTCAGGGCACTGGCAAGACAAGCCGGTACAAAACCAGCTTAAACGTCTTCCCGTTCCTTTGTGGGTGGTTGCGGTTATGTCGGTGGCCCTGTGCCTGTTTTCCTATCTGGGTTTTTCATGGTCACTGGGAGACCGTTCCGATCAATTATTTGCCAGCATTATCAAGGTGAAACCACCCACTGTGCAGCTTGCGGCACCTGTCATGGCGCAGCCTGCCGTGCCGGTGGCCAGCCAGGCACGTCTGGCGCAGTTTCTGGCACCGGAAATCAGGGAAGACCTGTTAACCGTGCGTGATGAAGCCGATCGCAGTGTGGTTGTTTTGCGGGGCGACGGCTTGTTTGAGTCTGGTTCTGATACGGTGCGCTCACAATATTTACCCGTTCTGTCACGGGTGGCCGATGCCCTGAACGAAACCGGTGGAAATATTCTGGTTAGCGGGTATAGCGATAACGTTCCCATCAAGACCGTGCGTTTCCCCTCCAACTGGGAGCTGTCACAGGCGCGGGCCGATGCGGTCAAGAAACTGCTGGATGAGCGTCTGCTTAACAAGTTGCGGGTTCGTGCCGAAGGCAAGGCCGAGGCAGACCCGGTGGTGCCCAATGATACGGCTGCCAACCGTGCCCGTAACCGTCGTGTTGAAATTACGTTGCTGGTTTCTCCAGTTGCCCCTGCTGCGCAGGAGAATAACTAATGTTTAGCGGTTTTATCAGTTCAATTTTCAGTGGTGTTTTCAGTTTTCTGTTCAGTACCGGCCTATGGACGTTTCTGGGTCTGGTAGTACTGTCTTACCTGATCTGGGTGATTGGCCCGTCGCTGGCCATTAATCAGTGGTATCTGCTTGAAAGTGCCGATGCACGTATGTATGTCATTATTGCCATTTTTTCCATATGGTTATTGCGCATTATCTGGCGAAAATGGCGGGAAGGCCGCCTGAATGCACAATTGCTGGGCAACTTGCGCAAACCGGCCAGGGATACCGGCCTGGACAGCCTTCCTGAGACGGAAAGAGCCGAGCTGAAGATATTGAATGAGCGTTTCGATGAAGCGATTGATCTGCTGAAAAATGTCCGTTTTGAAGGCGCGCAAAAGCAGTCGGTCTTTTCCATGTTTTCAAAACAGCACTTGTATCAGTTGCCCTGGTATGTGTTTATTGGCGCACCCGGTTCCGGTAAAACAACCGCATTAATCAATTCAGGGCTGAATTTCCCGCTGGCTGACAAGTTTGGCAAAGTGGCGCTTAAAGGGGTGGGTGGCACCCGTAACTGCGACTGGTGGTTTACCGATGATGCCGTTTTGCTGGATACGGCCGGGCGTTATACCACGCATGAAAGTGACCCGGTTAACGATGAAGAGGAGTGGAGCGGGTTTTTGGCGTTGCTGGCAAAATACCGGGGCCGGCAACCTATTAACGGGGTCATGTTAACAGTAAGTGTGGCCGACCTGTTAAGCAGTAATGATACCGACCGGGCCCAGCATGCAGCCGTTTTGCGCCGGCGCCTGCAAGAGTTGCGCGAACAGCTGGGTATCCGGTTTCCAGTGTATGTGCTGGTAACCAAGGTTGATTTGCTATCAGGGTTTGAGGCTTATTTTAATACGCTTGAGCGGCAGGAGCTGGAGCAGGTGTGGGGTTTTACGTTTCCTTATGAACAGTCACAGGAACCGGGTTTTAAATTGCTGGATGCCTACAATACCGAGTATGGCTTATTGAAGCAACGATTGTTTAGCGCCATGCCCGATATCCTGGGTAATGAACCTGATGAGCAAAAACGTGCCCTGGCGTATTTGTTGCCCCAGCAATTTGCCGGCCTGCAGTCTATTCTGGGGTATTTCCTGAGTGACGTGTTTGCTTCTTCACGGTTTGAATCAGCCGTGCTGCCGCGTGGTGTTTATTTTACCAGTGGTACCCAGGGGGGTGCGACGTTTGATCAGGTTACCGATCCGCTGAAAAAACACCTGAAAATAGAAGGCATACAGACCGGACAGGCACATTTACCGTCAGAAGCGGGTAAAAGTTATTTTTTGCATGGTTTGCTTAAGGATGTGGTGTTCAGGGAATCCGGCCTGGCCGGCCTGAACCTTAAATGGGAAAAACGCTACCGTACCATGCAGTGGACCGGGTACTGCACCATGGCCACACTGACGCTTGTGTGTATCTTGGCCTGGTTGAACAGTTATCGCAATAATGTCTCTTACCTGGAATATGTGGACAATAAATTGCCTGATTTCACCAAACTGGGGCAGGATATCAAAATTACCCGGGCAGGAGATGTGCTTGGCCTGATGCCATTCATGAATGCCACACAAGACTTGCCCGATGGCCCGGATTTCAAGCCGGATGATGCCCCTTTCAGTTACGGTTTTGGTTTGTACCAGGGTTATAAAGTCCAGGCGGCAGCGGGTACGGTTTATTCTGATACGCTTAAGCAGGCATTGCTGCCACAGGTTGCGCACCAGATTGAACGTGCCCTGATGCGGGCGAACCCGAATGATCTGGAGCGTTCATACGAGGCATTGCGGGCTTACCAGATGCTTTATGATACCTCCCGCTATGATCCGGTGTTTCTGAAAACCTGGGTATTGGGCCTGATGCAGGAACGTTTGCCGGCTGACTATACCCGGGTGGAATATCAGCGTCTGGGTAATCACATCGACAACTTGCTGGGTAATGGGGTGCAAACCTCTCCTTTCCAGAAAAATGAAGAGCTGGTCAAGCGCGTTCAGGCCAATCTTGACCGGCATTCCCTGCCAGTCAGGGTCTATAGCCGGATGCAGCGCCTGTTGGCTTCTGCCGATATCAAACCCAGTACCCTTATTTCTCTGGGCGGGGCCGAAGCAACCAGCGTTTTTCAGCGGCTTAGCGGCCAGCCATTGAACGAGGGTATTTCCGGTTTGTATTCCTATAACGGGTACTGGAATATTTTCAATAAAAGGCTTGAGGAGGTTGCCCTGAAGCTGGCGCAGGACGATGAGTGGATACTGGACATCAAGGCCGGGCGTGAAGATGATCACCGCAAGAAAGTGCTTGAAGATGTAAAACGTTTATATTTCAATGATTATGTACGGCATTGGGATCATTATCTTGCCGATGTCTCACTAAGAAAACCGGCTAGCCTGATTGAAAACATAGAAGTGGCACGCAGTTTATCTTCAAGCAATTCGCCATTGGTCAAGTATGTCAAGGCGGTTGCCTATGAAACAACGCTGCTGCGTGAAGATGACAATAACCAGCGTTCTTTTGTGGACAGGGCCAAAGAACGGGTCAGCAGTTCCACCCAGTCACTGGAACAGATGTTTGGCCCGGTAGGGTTGGAAAATGCCATTCGCCAGGATGCATCGCCCGAAAAACTGGAAGAAATGGTGGATCGCCATTTTGTTAAATACCGGGAATTGGCTACAAGCAGTGGGCAGGGGGTTCCGGTGCCGATTGAAGGCACCATTGCTTTACTGAATGAGCTGTATACCTATTTGACTGCGGCAGATACGGCTTTGCGTAGCCAGAGCCCCTTGCCGCCTGCAGATGTGATATCCAAACTGCAGGCAGAGTCAGGCCGTTTGCCTGAAGAAATCGGGGCGATGCTGAACGTACTGACCTTACAGGCTTCTTCAGAGCTGAGCAGTATCCAGCAGGAAAAAATGGGCGAAGATGTCAATGCCATTCTGGGTAATTTCTGCCGCCGCGCGATTGCCGGCCGTTACCCGTTTGCCAATTCAGCCAAAGATGTGGCGCCCAATGATTTCGCGCGTTTTTTTGGCTCCCAACAAATGCTGGACCAGTTCTTTCAGCAAAACCTGCGTCATTTGGTGGATGTGTCCGGTTCCCGCTTGCGTTTCAAGCCAGGCATTGATGGCAGCAAAGGGGGGATGGCCAATTATCTGGGTTCGTTTGAAAGGGGGAATGTGATTCGTGACGTTTATTTTGCGGCAGGCCGGCCAGACCCTTCTTTCAGGGTTTCAATAAGGCCGCTGGATATGGACCCTGACATCACCCAGTTCATTATGGATGTGGATGGTCAAACGGTTATTTATTCGCATGGACCACAGGTGGGTACAACGGTTGAATGGCCCGGTAAAAGGGGCAGTAATCAGGTCAGTATCAGTCTGATGCCGCAAACGGGTGCCTCGGGCCTGTCTACCAGTGGCCCCTGGGCATTGAACCGCATGCTGGACAGGGCAAGCATACGGCAGGGCAAATCACCGGAAGTGACCATTGCGACTTTTTCTATTGGGGGCCGTTCGGTCACGCTTGAGTTCACCGCCTATTCTGCAAAAAGTCCATTCAGGCTGGCCGAAATGCGCGGTTTTTCATGTCCGGGAAAAGGGTGAGTATGACAGGAATAAGTATTGACAGGCTGGCGGCTTCTTTGGGCTGGTACGGGAAAATTCCATCTTCGGGAGATTTTGTACACCGGCGTTTTGACCCGTCCTTAATGAATGGCTGGCATCGCTGGATCAGCCAGGGGCTGTTAAGCCTGAAAGGCACGCAGGTGGCGGATAGTGAACAGAACTACTTGAAAGCACCCGTCTGGAATTTTGTGTTGTCCGTCCAGGACAGCAATGTCGTGCAAATGGGCTGTCTTGCACCCAGTCGTGACAGGGTGGGTCGTCTGTATCCTTTACTGGCGGTGTTGCCGGTTGCTGTTAATGATTTCAATAAACAGCTGATAGAGGGTTCAGCCAGGTTTTACCAGTATCTGGGCAGTCAATTGTTTAATGCGGTTCGCTATGGCTGCTCAATTACACAGTTTGAACAGGCGATTCAGGAAGCCCGGGTATGTATGACCCCGATGCTGGTTCGTTCTGCCGGATTGCAGGCGGCTTCAGCCAGCCAGGGCAGCGCTATTCTGGATATCCTGAATTCCGGTCATGAAACGGCGCCGATTGAAAAAATCACTGATGAGGTGTCTTCCTGGCCCGGTCTGGGAGATTACTTCAATCCATATTCCCATAACAGTTATTGGTGGGCCAGCCAGGCCAGTGGTGCCGGCCAGCGTACGCTGGTGCATGGCGGCAGCCTGAATGTCACTTTATTCAATACGCTCTTTGCCAACCCCTCTCAAATGAAAACATTTGTTGGCTGATGCAAGTTAATAACAGGTAATCAATATGTCTATTTCCAAGTTGAGCAAACAAATAAGTCCTGACTGGGTCAGCCTGTCTCAATCCCGCTTGTGGCAGGAGCAACCGACACAGATTGAACTTGAGAATCTGTTGTTGGATATCTGGCCCGTGTTGCAGGGTTTGCATCAGCAAAACCGGATTTATGGGATCTGCTCACCCGAAACTGTCTTTCTGGACAGGGCCGGCCGGGCTCAT
This sequence comes from Advenella sp., assembly GCA_034006805.1. Classification (GTDB taxonomy): domain Bacteria; phylum Pseudomonadota; class Gammaproteobacteria; order Burkholderiales; family Burkholderiaceae_B; genus Advenella. Next base: position 10,865 of record JAVESC010000024.1, on the reverse strand, counting down.
TTATTGCCTGTTACGGCAGAGCAATGGCAGGATCAGGGCGAAGGCAATCACTATGCGGCCGGTTATGCCGCCTTTGAGCAGCATGCCAATGACCCTGCTTGGGCGATTGGTGCATGGACGGATGTTTATGGGGTTGCCATATTGCTCAGGACCCTGATTTTAAAGCAAGCCCCGGTTTGCGCATTGAAACGGATGATCAGGGATGAACTGTCGCCTTTATCCGGTCAGGTAAATGGTTTTACTCGCCGTTTCCTGCGGGCGATTGATTGCGCAACCGTACTGGAGCCTAATGTACGCTTGCGTTCAATTGATGAGCTGGTGGTGGCAATGGGATTGGCGGATATTGCCGAGATACAGGGCCGTGAACCTATTGCTGTCCAGAAGACCGTAGCCACCCGGCAAGCTGTTCCGCCACCGCCACCACAGTCACCGCCGCTGTCGAAAATGTCTGGGGCGCAGGTTCATGGGCAGACCCGGCCGGATTTGGCCGTACGGAAGGAAACGGAACAACAGCCTGAACCGCAGTCGCCGGCCCAGACGGTTTTGCCTGCCAAAACCGCGCAGGGCAGCCATGAAAACGATGAAGAACAACCTGCGGGCAAACAGGAAAATGCATTGCCGACAGATAGTTTGCAACTTCAGCAGCAATATCTGGCGTCACAAAAAAACGCACAGCGCAAGCCAGTATGGGCCCTGATGGCGTTGGTGCTGGCGGGGGCTGCCGTTGCCGTATATTTTTATACGGGCAATGTTTCTCAAACAGAGGCGGCCAATACAAGTGCCGGAATCGTGCAAACGCTGCAAAACGACACACCACCGGTCAGCCTGGCTGCCGGGCAGGAAGAAATACCGGACAGCAAGGAGAGGCAGGAGGAACAGCCGGAGCGGTTTGTAGCGGAAGCCGTCACGGGCATACCGGGATTGGGGGTTGCCGGGACAGTGGACCCTGCGCAGGAAAGTTTGCTTAATGAGCCGTCGCCTGTTATGTCAGAAGAGCCGGAAATGGCCGGTATCAATCAGCAGGCGTTGATACAAGCGGAGCAAATACGGCAAGAACAGTTAAGGCAGGAACAGATACAACAAGCGCAAATGCAGTTGCAGGAACAAGAGGCTGCCCTGGCATTGCAGGCAGCTGAAGAAGAAGCACGACGCAGGCATGACATGGAGCAGGAGCAGTTGCGTCTGGCGGCCATCGAGCAGGAAAAGCAGGAGCAGAAACGTTTGGCCCGGGAAAAACGGGAAGAAGAACAGCGCCGGAAAGAACAGGAACAGGCCAGAATGGCAACCGTCAGCTTTGCGATTCAGCCATGGGGAGAGGTAAGTGTTAACGGGCGCAAACGGGGAGCAAGTCCGCCATTGCGTGTGCTTAAGCTGTCGCCGGGAACCCATGTGATAGATATCCGCAATGGTGACTTGCCTGTACATACGGTAACCGTTGATTTGCAAAGCCGTCAGGAAATAACCGTCAGCTATAAATTTTAATTTAAAGTCAAATTAAAAAGATATTGAATCGTGTTGTTCAATTTTTTTGATATTGTTTTTCTAAAACAAAAAATATTTTGCTTTAGGTTAAAAGTTGCTTTTTAAGTGTTTTATTCATAAATCCGTCATGGAAATTTAATAATTGTTGTATACGATGTGGGCACTATGAAACAGCCGTTTATTGATTTATTCAGTCAAAACCAGTGTGGCTGCAATCTGGAATACGATGCGGATTTTCTTGATCTTCAACAGTCTGTCATTGAAAAGCCCGAGCAGCAATTTGGCAGCACCATTATTCAGGCACAGGCACCTGACTGGCATCAGGTTGAAAAAAAAGCAGCCGGACTGTGCGCACGGACCTGTGATCTCAGGGTGCTAGGCGCCTTGACCTGGGCGTGGACGATGCACAAAGGTATTGTTGGTTATGCCGCGGGCATTGGCCTGGTTGAGCATGTCTTGCAGCAATTCTGGCCCGATGTATACCCCTTGTTGGTTGACGATGGTTATGAAGATCCTTTGCCCAGGGTCAATGCGTTGGTTGCGTTGGCGGATATGCAGGGGGTGGCCAAGGATTTGCGCTCTTGCCTGTTGTTGTCGGGGGCACATGGACAGATAACGCTCAGGGATGCCGAGTCTGTCCTGGACGGTTCCAAGCCCGATTTATATCCCGGTGGTCGGGTCCGTCTTCAGGAGGTGCTGAATCAGGCACTGCAGAATGAAACCGCCGAAGTGATGGCATTAATAAATGCGCGAAACAGCTTGCAGAACCTGCGTGAAATGGTATCGCGGCATTTGGGCAATGAGTGGGCCCCTGATTTTTCAGCGCTTTTGCGCAGCCTGGGCCATATTACCCAGGCCATGGAAGAAGTGGCGGCCCATCATGCAGGCAATGAGGCTGGCGCCCATGACGGGCAGGGGCAGGCTGAGCAAGCCCCTGCTATCCGTGAGCCGGAGCCGGAACCGACAGAGCGACCCGTTTCCTGGAAACAGGTACAAATCAGGACCCGGGAAGATGCCATGCTGGCATTGGAAAAAGTCAGCAGTTATTTTGAAGTGAATGAACCAAGCCATCCTGCTCCCTTTCTTCTCAGGCGGGTGCAGCAGACCATTCCGATGAACTTCCATGAAATTCTGAAGAATCTGATACCCGTCAGTGCAGAACAGTTTGAAGCATGGATGCCCAAAGATGATTAATTGTATTAAGCGACTGAACAAGAGCAATGCCTGTCTCAGTGCCTAGGAGAAAAAAATGAGCATCAATAAATATAACAGCGGGCAAAAATTCATTGCCCGCAATCGCGCACCACGCGTACAGATTGAGTACGACGTGGAAATTTATGGTGCCGAACGCACTATCCAGCTGCCGTTTGTGATGGGGGTCATGGCTGACTTGGCCGGGAAATCCAATGAGCCACAGGCAGATATTGCAGACCGTAAATTTCTGGAAGTGGATATTGATAATTTCGATGAGCGGATGAAAGGGATCAAGCCCCGTGTTGCCTTTCAGGTGCCCAATACCCTGAACGGCGAGGGCATGCTAAGCATTGATTTGACCTTTGACAGCATGGATGATTTTACGCCCGGCAATATCGCCCGCAAGGTTGAGCCGTTGGGGGCTTTGCTGGAAGCGCGTACCCAGCTGGCCAATTTGTTGACTTACATGGATGGCAAAACCGGGGCCGAAGAACTGATAAACCAGGTTTTGCAGAATCCGGCTTTACTCAATACGCTTGCCGTGGCGCCCAAACCTGTGGAGCAGGGTGGTTTGCCTGCCAACTCTGAAGAAACGGACAACAACAGCTAACGGGATCACTCATGCATACAAGCAGTCTACCTCAATCAATGGATCAGCAGGCAACCCTGCCTGCCAATGAACTGGCAACACTTTTGCAAAAAGAGTTCAAGCCTAAAACAGATCAGGCCCGTGAAGCCGTTGAGAATGCCGTCAAAACACTGGCGCAGCAGGCACTTGAGAATACGGTTACCCTTTCTTCGGATGCCTATTCCACCATCCAGGCCATTATTGCCGAAATCGACCGGAAACTGACCGACCAGATTAACCAGATCATGCATCACGCCGAGTTCCAGCAACTGGAGGGGGCATGGCGCGGGCTTCATTATCTGGTGAATAATACCGAAACCGATGAGCTGCTTAAAATCCGGGTCATGTGCATCAGTAAAAAAGAACTGGGCCGTACCCTGAAAAGATATAAAGGGGTGGGCTGGGACCAAAGTCCCATCTTTAAACGGGTTTATGAAGAAGAGTACGGGCAGTTTGGGGGCGAGCCGATTGGTTGCCTGGTGGGTGACTATCATTTTGACCATAGCCCGCCCGATGTGGAAATGCTGGGTGAATTGGCCCGTATCAGTGCCGCTGCCCATTGCCCGTTCATTTCAGGGGCCGACCCGGCCGTCATGCAAATGGACTCCTGGCAGGAATTGTCCAATCCGCGTGATTTAACCAAAATTTTTACCAATACCGAATATGCCGCCTGGCGCAGTTTGCGTGAATCGGAAGATGCCCGTTACATTGGCCTTGCCATGCCGCGCTTTCTGGCGCGCTTGCCTTATGGTGCCCGTACCAATCCGGTTGATGAGTTTGATTTTGAAGAGGAAACCGATGGCGCCAATCATGAGCGCTATACATGGGCCAATTCCGCCTATGCCATGGCGGCCAATATCAACCGTTCCTTTAAAGAGTACGGCTGGTGTACGTCCATTCGCGGGGTTGAGTCGGGTGGTGCGGTGGCCAATCTGCCTTGCCATACCTTCCCGACGGATGACGGCGGTGTGGATATGAAATGCCCGACGGAAATCGCCATTAGCGACCGTCGTGAGGCCGAGCTGGCCAAAAACGGTTTCATGCCGCTGGTACATCGCAAAAATTCTGATTTTGCCGCTTTCATTGGCGCCCAGTCGCTGCAGAAACCGGCTGAATATAACGATCCTGATGCCACGGCCAATGCCCGTTTGTCGGCCCGCTTGCCATACCTGTTTGCCTGCTGCCGTTTTGCCCACTACCTCAAGTGCATTGTGCGTGACAAAATCGGTTCGTTCAATGAACGTGATGACATGGAACGTTGGCTTAACGATTGGATCATGAATTACGTTGATGGCGACCCGGTTAACTCATCCCAGGAAACCAAGGCGCGCAAACCATTGGCTGCCGCTGAAGTCCAGGTACAGGAAATTGAAGATAACCCGGGTTATTATTCGGCCCGTTTTTTCCTGCGCCCGCATTATCAGCTTGAAGGTTTGACCGTATCCCTGCGCCTGGTTTCTAAACTGCCCTCATTGAAGCAGAACGAGAATTGAATTTTATGATGTGTTCGTCCAGGAGGGCTGTCCTCTTGTTGTTAATAGTGTTATCAACCTAATTTTGAAGGGAGAAAGTCGTGGCTGTTGATATGTTTATGAAAATTGAAGGTGCAAATGGTGAGTCCAGGGATTCAAACCATAAAGACTGGACTGATATTCAGTCTTTCGCATGGGGTGCAACACAACCCGGTTCCATGTCAACCGGTGGTGGTGGTGGTACTGGCAAAGCCAGTTTCAACGACCTTAACGTTGTTGCCCGTATTGATCGTGCGGCACCTGCTGTCATGAAACATTGTGCGACTGGCAAACACCTGGGTAAGATCGAAGTTTCCGTTTGCAAGGCAGGTGGAAGCCAGATTGAATACTCTCGTATCACGCTGGAAGATGTATTGGTAACGTCAGTGCAGTACACCGGTTCACAGGATGGTGATGCCATGATGGTGAGCTATGCATTCCAGGCTGCCAAAGTTAAGCAGCAATACTGGGAGCAGACAGAACAGGGTGGTAAAGGTGCCGAGTCTGTTGTTGCCTATGATATTAAGCAAAACAAAATTGTTGCCTGATAGTGGCAAACCCGCTTTAAGGGGTCTTTGACCCTGGTTGGGCCAACAGCGGTATTAAAGTCTGTTGGCCCATTATTCTGTAATGGATCTTTTTCATGTCTCAAATTACCATGTTGCGTTCACTTGATCATCAGTCTCTTGCCGGGCTTGTTGACAGTGTGAAAGCAGCTATCCGAAAAAAGCCTGCCAATGCCGATTTGCGTGCGCAGCTGTTTCAGTTACTGGCGGTTCAGGGGGCCTGGGACAAGGCTTTCGAGCAATTGAAACTCAGTTCTGAAATGAATGCGCAGGCGCAACCCCTGGCGGTTGTTTATGGTGGCGCGATACGTGCAGAGCAGGAAAGACAGGCTGTTTTCAATGGTGAAAAAACACCTGCGGTGCTGGCCGAACCGCCTGCCTGGATGGCACTGCAGATAGAAGCGCTGAAAACGCCCGATGAAACACAGGCAGCTAACCTCAGGGCTTTGGCCATGGAAAAAGCCCCGGCCATTGCCGGGCAGCTTGAAACCAATGGGCAGGAACAGCCGTTGGCTTTTGCGTGGTTATGTGATGGTGACGGGCGGCTTGGCCCGGTGTGTGAGCTGATTGTTAACGGCCGTTATGGCTGGGTTCCTTTTGAACAGATTGCCCAGATAGCGTTTATTGCCCCCCAGGGGTTGACTGACCTGTTGTGGGCACAGGCGGACATTGCGCTGCATGACGGGCGCAACTATGCCGGGCTGATACCGGTACGATACCCGGCCCCCGCCGGAAAAACTTACGCCATGCTTGATGACGCCGCCAACCTGGCCCGACGTACCGAGTGGCAGCCCCTCTCGGAAAATGACTATGCAGGTATTGGCCAGAAAATGTGGTTGCTGCCCGATTCGGAACAGGCCATTCTGGATGTGCGCAGTGCAAGGTTTGAACCCTTGCCTGATACCGCTGTGGCAGAAAGATAACAATGCGGAATGTCCCTTCATCCCACCAACCCCTGCGCAAAGGTGAAAAAGATCGCTTGCAGCCCGCGCTGCTGGATCGCTTAAGCGATGACAGCCCCGATAAACGGCAGGAGCAGGGGGGTGATCATGGCATGATGAATTACGAAGCCCTGCGCAAAGCGGTGTTGCGTGATTTGCGCTGGGTGTTGAATACAACCAGTCTTGACGCCGACCATGACCTGGCTGCCTGGCCCCATGTAAAAAATTCCACCCTGAATTTCGGGGTGGCTGCGTTGGCAGGAAAAAGCATGTCCGAAATAGACTGGACCGATGTGGAAGCGTCCGTTAGCGCATCCATCATGCGTTTTGAACCACGTATCCTGCCAGAAAGCCTGGCGGTTAGCTGCATAACGGAAAAGAATGTGCTGGAGCACCACAATGTGCTGAGTTTGCTTATCAAAGGCAAGTTATGGTGCAATCCTTACCCGCGCGAATTCATGTTCCGTACCGATATTGATCTGGAAAGCGGTCATATGGATCTGCGCGAACAGCAGGGGGCGCAGTGATGCAGAACCGGTTTCTGGATTATTACAACAGTGAACTGGCCTATATCCGTGAGATGGGCAAGGAGTTTGCCGGACAGTACCCGAAAATAGCCGGCCGTTTGGGCATGAACGGGATAGAAGTGGCTGATCCTTATGTAGAGCGTCTGCTGGAAGGTTTCAGTTTCCTGACGTCGCGTATCCATATGAAAATGGATGCCGAGTTTCCCCAGTTTACCCAGCGTTTGCTGGAAGTGGTGTATCCGAATTATGTTGCGCCCACCCCTTCCATGGCGGTGGTGCAGTTTACGCCCAATATGCAGGAAGGCAGCCTGGCCAAAGGCTTTTCGCTACCCAAAGGAACGGGTTTGCGCAGTCGTTTGCCCAAGGGTGAACAAACTGCCTGCGAGTTCGTGACCGGGCATGACCTGACCTTGCATCCGATTGAAATAACATCGGCAGAACTGACGGGAACGCCACCAGACCTGCCTTTAAAACGGTTAAACCTGAATAACCCGGGGCGTCCGGTGCAAAGTGCCTTGCGTGTCCGGATTCAGCTGCGGGGCGGGCAGACAATAGATAGCTTGAATCTGGACCAGCTGATGTTCCACCTGAACGGGCAGGATGTCCATATGTACCGTTTGCTGGAATTGTTGATGGCGCATACGGTTGCCGTGTTGTGCCATGATACGCAAAAACCGCTGCGCTGGCTGAACCGCCTGAATGCAGACAGTCTGAAACATGAAGGCTTTGATGTTGAACAGTCTTTGTTACCGGCGGATGCCCGTGTTTTTCAGGGGTACCGGATTATCCAGGAATATTTTGCCTTTCCGGCCAGATTCCTTTTTTTCAGCCTGAACAAGCTGAAAAAAGGCCTGAAGCTGCCCGCCTCGCTGGCGGGGGAACAGGCGCAAGACAAAAAAAACGGGATCAGGGATTTTGAGCTGACCTTTCTGTTTGACAAGTCCATGCCCGAGCTGGAAGGAAATATCAGTGCCGATAATCTGGCCCTGCATTGTGTGCCGGTTATCAATCTGTTCAGGAAAGTGAGCGATCGCATTGTGGTGAACCCTGACCGGCATGAATACCACTTGGTGGTTGATCGTACCCGCCCCATGGATTATGAGGTGTTCAGCCTGAAACGGCTGCAGGCCTATGCCGATAAATCGGTACAGCCCGAACAGGAATTCCGTTCATTTTATGAGTCGCTAAGCCAGGACCAGGGCGATTTTGGTGCCTATTATTCCCTGCGCAGGGAACCCAGGGTGATATCGGAAACGGCCCGGTTAAACGGCACCCGTACCGCTTACAGTGGCAGTGAGGTGTTTGTCTCGCTGGTGGATCAATACCAGGCTCCTTTTTCTGCCAATATCCGCCATTTGGGGGCCGAGGTTTTGTGTACCAACCGGGATTTGCCCATGCTGATCCCGGTTGGTTCTGATCAGGATCTTGTGCTGAAAGTGTCGGCGCCGGTAGATGGTATCCGCATTCTACGCGGCCCCAGCAAGCCACGGCCAGCCTTGGCGGGTGATGCCATGGCCTGGCGGCTGATCAGCCATTTGGGCCTGAATCACCTGAGCCTGACTGATCTGGATGATGAGAAAGGTGCCCAGACTTTGCGTGAAATGCTGCAGGTTTACGCCAATATTTCCGATCCGGTCATTGCCCGCCAGATTAGCGGGGTACGCCATGTCCGTGTCGAACCGGTTCATCATCGCCTGCCGGTACCAGGGCCAATTGTGTTTGGACGGGGGGCAAGCATTCATCTGGAACTGGATGAAACCGCATTTTCCGGCTTAAGCCCTTACCTGTTTGGTGCCGTACTGGAGCAGTTTTTTGCCCGGCATGTTTCCATCAATATGATGTCGGAGCTGGTTTTAACAACATCACAGCATGGTGAAATTGCCCGCTGGAAACCCAGAATGGGCAACCGTCCGTCTGTTTAACAGTTCAATATTCAAGGAAATTGTCATGTCTATCGCTGCAAAAATGAAAACCGCTTATGAATATGATCCGGTGCACCTGATTGGTGTTGTTGAATCTGTTGGTGATGAGGCCGGATACAGGGTTCGCTGTGACGGTTATGAATGGCATTGCAAACGTGCGGCAAGTTGCCTGCTGGCCCCTGAAGTCGGGGATACCGTACTGGTTAGCGGGCCGGACCATCAAAGGGTGTATTTGCTGGCCGTGATTGAACAGGCCAACCCTGCGGCTTCATTGCTCCAGGTTCCCGGACAGTTGCGGGTAAGTGCAGGCAAGGTGGATATTGAAAGCCAGGGTGGTATTGCCATGCAAAGCGGTCAGGCGCTCACTTTGGAAAGCGTGCAATTGAACATTCAGTCTGACAAGGGCATGTGTGTGGTCAATGAAATGGAATACCTGGGTAAAAAAGTGACCTCCACGGTGGGATTCTTTCATTTTATTGGCAACGTTTATGAGTCCATTGTTGAACGGCTCTCCCAAATGTCCCGTTCTTCTTTCAGGGTTACCGAAGGGGTGGAGCAGGTACGGGCCGGCATGATTGATTTTGAGGCTGAAAAAACCGCCAGGGTGCATTCCAAATATACGGTGGTGACCGCCGAGGATTTGATCAAGGTTGATGGCAAACAGATTCACATGGGTTAATGCGTTTAAGGCAAAGGAAAGGGGATAGAAATGAACCGGGTTGTTGTTGCACATACGTCTTTGGGGGAAATGCTCAAGTTCAAGTCCATGCAAGGCAGGGAGGCCCTGTCCAGTTTGTATGACTTTGAAGTGGAATTATTAAGTGAAAGAAGTGCCCCGGTGAATATACGCGCTTTGCTTGGCACTTCCCTATCGCTGGAAATTGAAACCGCGAATATAGCCAAACGTTATTTAAGTGGTGATGTGACTAAAGTCAGCCTGTTGGGCCAGCTTGAAAGCAGCGGGGTACGGTATAACCGCTATAAGGTTAATGTACGGCCCTGGCTATGGTATTTGTCTCGCAATAAGGATTGCAAAATTTACCAGCATATGAGTGTGGTGGATATTCTGGATGAAGTGCTGGGGTCTTATCCAGGTTTCAAGTATGAAAAAAACCTGCTGAACAGCTATCGCCAGCGTGAGTTTTGCGTGCAATATGAAGAAAGTGACTTCAACTTTATCAGCCGTTTAATGGAGCATGAAGGCATTTTCTATTATTTCAGGCATGAACAGGGCAGTCATACCCTTGTGTTATCTGACGATGTCAGCGGGCTTGATAGGTTGCCCGGTTATGAGCATATCAGTTATTTGCCTGAAAACCCCAACGTACTGGCCGATCGCGAGGCTATTGATCATTGGAACATTGCCGAAGAACTGCAGGGTATAGAATATGTGGTTGATGACTATGATTTCAAGAAGTCAAGTGTCAGCTTGCAGCACAAGCGCAAGGCTCCCTATTCTATTGCGCAGGCAAACCGGGAAGTGTATAACTGGCAGGCCGGTTATGAAGATGTTGAACAGGGCGAGCATTATGTCAAAGTGCGTTTGGAAGAGGCGCGTTCACAGGTGGAAAGAATAGATGGTTCGTCCAATGTACGTGGCATGGCGCCCGGTTATTTATTTACCCTGCATGATAGTGTACGCAGGGAAGATAACAAACAGTATCTGCTTATTGCCGTTGATTATCAGCTAACAGAAGCCGGCTATTCGACAGACAACGGCGAAAAAGGCAATTACCGTTTTGGTTTTGTAGTACAAGATGCATCGGTACCATTTCGCGCACAATCGCTGACGCCTTTACCCAAAACCAGTGGCCCGCAAACTGCAGTGATCACGGGGCCGGCGGGCAGTGAAGTTTATACCGATGAATATCAACGGGTAAAAGTCCACTTCCGCTGGGATCGTTACAACCAGCCCGATGAAAACGCCTCGTGCTGGATACGGGTTTCCAATGACTCGGCGGGCTCCGGCTTTGGTTCGGTCATACCCCCCCGGATAGGGCAAGAGGTCATCGTTGACTTTATTGGTGGCAACCCTGACCGCCCAGTTGTAGTGGGCCGTGTGTATAACGACCGGCAAATGCCTGCGTTTACCCC
>JAVESC010000135.1:0-5615 GCA_034006805.1 Advenella sp. | reverse complement strand
CTTGCACACCAAAGGTACACAGGCGCTGGAGGAATTTGGTGTAACCACCCAGCAATGGTCGGTGCTGGGTGCCCTGTCGCGACCCAAGGCAGAAAACGGCATGAGCGTGAATGAACTGTCCCGCTACCTGCTGATTACCCGCCAGAACCTGACCGGCCTGCTTGGCCGTCTTGAACGTGATGGCTATATCACCCGCACACCCAGCACCGAAGACCGCCGCTCTATTAAGGTTTCCTTAAGCCCCAAAGGAAAAGAACTATGGAAAAAGCTGGCCGAACCCATTCATCAGTTTTATGACCTGGCCCTGAAAAACATTTCCTTTGATGACCGCCTGGCCATGATCCATTACATCAATACCTTGCAATACAATATGTCAAAACTTTAGGCTTTAACTTAATTTAAGGCCTGTTTTTGAACGGGCAATAATCATTTTCATGATTTGCGCCGTGCCATCGCCAATTTGCAGTCCAAGTACATCCCTTAAACGCTGTTCATAAGGGAAGTCTTTGGCATAACCGCCATGACCGTGAAACAGCAGGCACTGGTTAATAATGTCGTAAGACAGCTTGGGCCCCCACCATTTGCACATGGCGGCCTGTGAAGTGTGGGGCAAATCATTGTCTTTAAGCCAAAGCGTTTCCAGGCAAACCAGACGGGCCGCCTGATAATAAGTTTCATATTCGGCCAGTGGAAAACTGACCCCCTGATTTTCAATAATGGGCTTGCCAAAGGTTTCCCGTTCTTTGGCATACTCCCAGGTTTCATCCAAAGAGGCACGCGCCACCGCCAGGCACTGCAGCCCGATTAACGCCCGGCTATAGTCAAAACCCTGCATGACCTGGGTAAAGCCTTTACCCTCTTCGCCCAGCATATGGCTGGCCGGCACTTTGACCCCATCAAAAAATATTGAACCCCGGCCCACGCAACGGGTACCCAGGTCATCAAAAGCGGTGCGGGTAATACCGGGCAAATCCATGGGCACCAGGAAAGCGCTAATACCTTTGGCCCCTTTGATATCGCTGTTGGTACGGGCAAACACCACCGCCACATCGGCCTGATCGGCCATGGAAATGGACGTTTTTTCACCCGTCAAGACAAAATGATCGCCCTCTTTGACCGCTTTCAATTGCAACGCTGCGGCATCCGAACCGGCAGAGGGTTCGGTCAGGGCAATCGCAATCAGTTTTTCTCCGGCAATGATTTTGGGCAGCCATTCCTGCTTAAGCGGCTCACTGGCAAAACGGTTAACGATCTGGCCGCATAAAGACACCAGCAAGCTGACATAAGCCATATTAAAATCCGAGGCGGAAAGCTGCTCAAGCAGCAGGCCGCTGGTCACGCAATCCATGCCCAGGCCACCATAAGCCTCGGGCATTTCAACACCCAGCAAACCCAAATCACCCATCTGGCGCACGATATCCAGCTCCAGGCGTCCGGTTTTATCGCGTAATTGATAGCCCGGGGCCAGTACCTCACGGGCAAACTTGCCAGCACTTTCTACCAACACGCGCTGGTCTTCTGTTATTGAAAATTCCATATCGCCTCTTCAACCCTTATAGAAAATATGTAAATATATTTACCTAATAACTATAATTACATAATCTTTACCCAAGATCAACAAAATTGGTTTGCTAATAGATAAAAAACTCAAAACAAAGGGAAAACACCAGTATTTTAATTGTCGCCAATAGGGAAGAATAATAAAAAGAATTATGCAAATATGTTTACTTATGTTCAAATAACAAACATATATCCATCCAGCATTAGGTTCTTTCATCCACGACTATTACCCACGAGACAGATCATGAAATTTGACACATCCCTGATTGATGCACGCAAAGAAACAATGATAAAAAACGGCTTCTGGAAAAACAGGACTATCGAACACTTTTTCAAACAGGCACTGGATACAAAGCCGGATAAAACCGCCATTGTTGCCTATACGGTAAATGGCAGCAGTAATGAACCCGTACGGCTTTCCTATCGCCAGTTAAATGAGCGTATAAACACCATTGCCAAATCCCTTATCCACCTGGGAGTTCAACGTTCTGATGTCGTCAGTTTCCAGATTCCCAATAGCTGGGAGTTTATTGCCATCTCCCTGGCTTGCGCCCGGATTGGTGCAGTGGCAAACCCCTTGATGCCTATTTTTCGCGATCGCGAATTAAGCTATATGCTGAAGTTTCTTGAGTCCAAGATTTTTATTGTTCCTTCTGTCTACAAAAACTTCAATTACGAAGCAATGGCTGAGCGCCTGTTGCCAACCATAGACTCCCTGCAGCATATTGTAGTGCTGGGCGGTGAAGGAGAAAACAGTTTCAACAAGCGTCTGCTTGCCGATACCTCTGCCGATCCCCTGGTTGCCGATCCCGTTAAACCCAATGACATTCTTCTCTTATTGTTTACATCGGGTACCACCGGTGAACCCAAAGCAGTCATGCACACGTCCAACACCCTGCTTGCCGCCCTTGACGGGTTCATGGACGCGCTTGAACTCAAAGACAGCGAAATTATTCTGGGTGCCTCTCCAATGGCCCACCTTACCGGTTATGGCTACCTGGCCATGCTACCCATCGCCCTGAACTCAACCACAGTTGTCATGGACAGCTGGGACCCCAATATCGCCCTGCAAATCATTAAAGACGAAGCGGTTACCTTCAGCATGGCCTCCAGCCCCTTTGTACAGGACATGTGCAATGCCACTGAAAAGGGAGCCCCCCGTTCTCCGCAATTTACCAAGTTCTGCTGCGCAGGCGCCCCCATTCCACCCATTGTGATAGAACGTGCCCATAAAATCATGAACCTGACGGTATGCTCGGCTTGGGGCATGACCGAAAACGGTGCCATCACGATTACGGAACCCGCCATGGCACTGGAAAAATCCAGTAGCAGTGACGGCAAGGCCATTCCTGGCATAGAGTTAAAAATTGTGGATGGCTACGACCATGAATTGCCATGCGGAGAAACCGGGCGCCTGCTGGTAAGGGGTGCTTCGCAGTGCGTGGGCTATTACAAAAAACCCGAACTTAACGCACTAACCGAAGACGACTGGTTTGACTCTGGCGATCTTGCCTTCATGGACCAGGATGGCTATATCCGCATTAATGGCCGTAGCAAAGACATTGTTATTCGTGGTGCGGAAAACATTCCCGTCATTGAAATTGAAAACCTGCTTTACCAGCATCCCGCCATTGCCACGGTTGCGATTGTGGGCTTTCCCGATGAGCGGCTGGGCGAAAGGGCATGCGCCTTTGTTACCCTGAAAGAAGGTGCCCGCTTTTCTTTTGAGGAAATGATTCAATACCTGACAGACAAAAAAGTGGCCAGGCAGTATTTCCCCGAGAAACTGGAAATAAGAAGCGATTTACCCCGCACCCCCAGTGGCAAACTGCAAAAATTCATGCTTCGCGAGGAAGCCAAATCCTTCCAGCTCGACTAATCTTTCATGCCGGGACACCCCGGTCATGGGCAAAGCGACAACTATGGACTGATTGATAGGAAAGCAGCCCTGAACCGGTCTTTAAATGAAGGGCTCGCCTTTAGGCGAAAAATGCTTTATGCTAGCTTTGCACTGGAAGGTCGCAAGGAAAGCATGAATGCCTTTATTGAAAAACGACCGGCCAATTTCAATAATCGTTAATAAAAAACGGACTATGTCCGTTTTTTACCAATCAGGCATTTTATATACATGGACACGATTGAGCAACTACCCCAAAACACGGCATTAGCGGCCATTACCAGCCGTAAAAGTATCCGCGGCTTTCTGCCCGATGCCATTCCGGCCCAACTGTTACACACCCTGCTGCAAACCGCCTCACGCGCACCCAGTGGCAGCAATATCCAGCCCTGGCACGTACATGTTGTTTCGGGCCAGGCCCGCGATGCATTGTCTGCGGCCCTGCTTGAGGCCTTCCATGCCAACACGCCCAACCAATGCGAATACCAGTATTACCCTAAAGAATGGCGTGAACCCTACCTGGCCCGACGCCGTGAAAACGGCTGGTCGCTATACAATATCCTGGGTATCCAGAAAGGCGATAAAGACGCCATGCAACGGCAGCATGCCCGCAATTTTGAATTTTTTGATGCCCCCGTTGTCTTATTTGTTACGCTTGACAACGACATGGAACAGGGCAGCTGGCTGGATACCGGCATGTTCATACAAAACATCATGATTGCCGCCCGTGCCCTGGGCCTGCACACTTGCCCGCAAGTCGCCCTGGTCAATTACCCGGCCATTGTCAAACAGCATCTGGCTATTCCTGCTGAACAAACCCTGGTCTGTGGCATTTCCCTTGGCTATGAAGACACCTCCAACCCAGCCAATAACCTGGTGACTACCCGGGTGCCACTGGAAGAATTCGTGACTTTCCACGAGTAATCTTCAGGCAGGAAAACTTAAAGGGTCAAGCCCCCCTGGGGCTGATTGTATTTAAATTCAGGCAAGACCGGGGTGCTCCAAGACAAACAAACAACCTGCACGCAAGCCAGGCTTGTGAGCAGGTTTATGCTTCCTCTTTAAGATTCATAAGGCAGCCGAAGAATAACCTTCCGAAAAACATCACTGGGCATTGCCAACCGCCTCATTACCCGTGCTTTCATGGCTGACATGAACAGATTGGTTACTAACACTGGAGGAGCTGACCAGCTCTGATGTGCCGGTAATTAGGGGAAGATTGGTCATGGTTTGATGTTGGAGAAATAACAGGGTTTTATTACGATCATCGCAAGGACCCACGCAATTTATCCTGGCAGTTCTGTCTTCCAGCTTATCCTTTTCGAAGCTCTGGAATTTCAACTCACCATTATTGGTTTGAGTGTTTTTGAACCCTGTTTCCAGGGGGGCAGAATATTCAAAATTGGCAGCGACAACCGGTGTTGAAAAAAAACCAGTTCCCATGACAGCAAAAGTGGTGATAAAAATAAATGCTTTTTTCATGCTGCACCTCCGGAAGGTAAAAACAGGAAAGCCAATTTATTAACCCCAATGGCCATTTCGTATAGAATACACTTAAACAATTGAAAAATAAACTCTATTTTTGTTACTGGACTAATGAGGCTGCCATGGACATGATCCCCATTTATACAATGAAGTCCGAACCGGAGGCCGCAGTCATTTCTTCATTAATGACTGCCTATGATATTAATTTTATTATTTCAGGGCGTGGATTCAGCTCCATGTATCCTGGCGCGGTATCCACAAGCCTGAATGAACAGATCCTGATGGTTCAGGCTGACCAGGTTGAACTGGCCCAAACCCTGCTTGAACCCTTTTTAAACAATTAACCATACTTTATGGCCCTTACTTTATTGGCCAGGCCTGCCAATAAAGTAAAAGGTCAATCCACTTCGCTTTTGTCAATTTCCTTGGGTATGCCTATCGCCCGCTTAATCAGCCGCCAGGCAATCAGCCCAATACCCAAAAACAAGATGCCCAAAACAATGGCAATTAAAAAATAGCTGAAAATACTCATGTTTTCCCCGATGTCATTGGCTTGCACCCCATTGGCCAAGCAGCTCTTTTATTTGTTCCCTGTTACAGTCATTCCAAAGTGCCGCAGCAAGTAACAGGCGAGCCTTGCGGGGACACAACCACTGCCCCATTAAAACACCGT
>JAVESC010000023.1:0-35548 GCA_034006805.1 Advenella sp. | reverse complement strand
AGAAGAAAATAGTGTAATTAATACCCGATGCGAGCATTGCTTCCATAACTTCGCCAGAGCAGGGCGCACAACAGGAGTGCAGAAGCACTTTACGGTGTCCCTGAGGTAACTCTAGGACAGGTCTTTTGATATCAGTGACGGTAACCATGGCAGTGGAGAAAAAATATTACAAAAGATCATTTTAGAGTATTTTGGCTCTGAATTCAGGGCTTGGGCTTATTATGCCGTATTGCTTTGTTGCGTCCGGGTACCGGGAAAGACAGTTTCCCACAGTTTGTTTACCACCTCGCGTTCGGCAAGCAGTAAATCGTTGTCTATCCGTGCCTTTTCCTGGTCGCGCAACCTGACCGCGTGTTGTGTTTTGCGCAACGTCCGGTAGGCATCAGCCACTTCACGGGCCAGTTCTTCGGGAATAAAACCACCTTCCGCAGCAATGTTAAGCAATGTAATATTGCCAAGGTTATCCAGCAGCCTGGGGTATTGATACGAATAGGCCAACACCAGATATTGAGTAATGAATTCAATATCAACCATACCACCGGTATCATGTTTTACGTCAAACATGCCAGAATTGTTGGGGTGACCGGCCCGCATTTTGGCTCGCATGTCGATAATATCCTGCCTGAGTTGTTCCCGGTCTCTTTCTTTAAGCATAATATTACGGCGGATCTGTTCAAACCGTTTGCCTATAGCCTTGTCGCCCGCACAGAAGCGGGCACGGGTCAATGCCTGGTGCTCCCAGGGCCAGGCGTGCTCAAGCTGGTATTTTTCGAAAGTATCAACCGAGATGGCCAGCAGGCCGGCGTCGCCATCGGGTCGCAGGCGCAGGTCAATTTCGTACATCCGTCCTGAAGAGGTCATGCTTGAAAGCCAGGTACTTAGGCGTCGTCCCAGTTTTGCGTACACCTCAAGCGCGTAGTCGGCCGGGTCATCAAAAAGCAGCACCAAATCAAGGTCAGAGGCATAGCCCAGTTCTTTGCCCCCCAGTTTGCCATAGGCGATTACGGCAAAACGCGGATAGTCTGGCACTTCGTCAGCCGTTTTTTCCGGTTTGGGTTTAACGGCGGGCCAAATGCGTCTCAGGCTTTCTTCCAGCAACAGGTCGGCCAGGGCAGACAGGTGATCGGCCAGTTTTTCTACCGACAGGCCGCCAGACAGGTCCTGGGCCAGTAACTGGAAGCTGATCTGTTTTTGTACATCACGCATGATGTTCATTTGTTGTTCGACATCGGGCTGTCCGTCTTGCAATACACAGGCATCCAGGTCTTTACTTAATTGCGTGGCCACATGAGAAAAATCCACGTTTTGCATTAATGTTTGCCAGTCGATCAGCCCATCAAGCAAAATCGGGTTGCGGATCAGGTAACCGGCCGCCCAATGACTGGCCGACATGATACGGGCCACTCTGGCCAGGGTTTCTGGGTACTCGGCCAGCAGGGCAATATAGGCACTGCGTTGCGCAATCGCTTCAACCAAGTCGAACAGGTTACCGCAGGTCAGTTGTGGATCATCGGTTTTAGCAGCAGTTTCCAGTAATTTGGGCAGCAGTTTTTTCAGCCGTGTGCGGCTTGAGCCCGAAAGGGTACGAATACGGCTACTGTTTAACAATGCCTTAATTCTGTTTTCAATATATTCATGGTTTTCCGGTGCGAAAAACTGTTGGGCCAATTCAGGCGGATCAATGTTTTCAGGGATATCCTGGTGATTCCGATCATGGGCGACAGATGGGGATTCTTCGCCCATGCCGGCAATCCGGAAGGCGTTGCGAAAGGACCGGGATACAACCTGGCGGTGTTCGTTCAGCTGTAACCGGAATGCTTCCGTTTCCATGTTCATGGCCTTGGCCAATGCGGCAAATCGTTGTGGGTCTGCCGGCAACAGATGGGTTTGTTCATCTTCACGGTATTGCAGCATATGCTCTATGCGCCTTAAAAAGCGATACGCATTTTCCAGTAACAGGCCTTCTTCCTTGGTAATGAGTCCCATGCTTATTTCGGCATGAAGGGCAGGTAGCAAGCCCCTGAGTTGCAAGGATGGCATTCTGCCACCACGAATCAGTTGGGACAGTTGCACGGTAAATTCAATTTCCCGAATACCACCTTCACCCAGTTTGATGTTGTGAATGCTGTCTACGCCATTGCGGTTAAGGGCCTTGCGTTGCCAGTCCTGGCGAATCTGTTCGCGTAGCTGGCGCAAAGAGGAAAGGGCGTCAAAATCAAAATATTTGCGGTAAACAAATGGTGTGCACAGGCTTTTCAGCTGGGCAATATCTTCTTTGGGCGCGCTTTGTTCAAAATATTTGACGGGGATGATGCGTGCCTTGAGCCAGGCATAGCGCTCCCATTCTCGTCCCTGGGTAATCAGGTAGTTTTCCAGCGCATCAAGACTCCATGCCAGCGGCCCGGCGTCACCATCGGGACGCAAACGCAGGTCGGTTCGGAAAACTTGCCCATCGGCATTGATTTCTGACAGGACTGGCATCATGCGTTGGGTCAGGCGGCCATAAAATTCGTGATGACTTAGGGGGCGTCGCCCCGTTGTTTCGCCTTCCTGGGCGTATAGCATGATTAGGTCGATGTCAGAAGAGACATTCAATTCTTTGCCGCCCAGCTTGCCCATGCCCAGAATAATCATTTCCATGGGCTTGCCTGTTTCAGGGTCAATGGGTTCACCATGGGTTCGCACCAGCTCGTGCATGATGCTCATATAAGCTTGTTTAACAGCCAGATCGGCCAAAAAACTCATGCATTGAGTGACCTCTTCAAAACAGGCCTGGCCATTGATATCCCGCACCATTAAGGTGCAGAAAACCCGGTTCCTGAGTTTGCGCAAAACGGGCTTGCACTGTTCGGTGCTTAGGGGTTGATTAACAGGCTGGCCGCTTGCTTGCTGCGTAAACCATTGCTCAATGATGGCTGGTGTAAGGGGATGCAAAATATCCTGGCACAGTTCGGTTTCCAGTTGTTCATTCATTTCAATTTTACGGCGCAGGTAACCGGACCATTCAAGGGCGCGGATCAAACTGTTAGTTGGTTTCATGCTTTCTCAAAAAATGTAAGGTTATGTCTAACGACTGTTTCTATGACCTGAGGCAATACACTATTGGATATAATACACTGGACTGTAACCATGAGATGAGAGCCGCCCCAGTGAGCGCAGCCAGAAAAGTTTTACGCTATTGCCTAATTTCCTTTATTGTTTTTTTGATGCTGCTTGCTGCCTTGTCATTAGGGGTGCGGTACTATCTGGCTCCAAATTTACATCAATGGCTTCCCCAAATCCAGGCATATATTAGTAAGAAGATTGACCTGGACGTTCGCGCTGACCAATTGTTGCTGGCCTGGGATGATAGCCCGGTCTTGCAATTAAAGGACGTAACGGTTGAAAACAGTGAAAAAAATGAATACTTGAAAATTAAATCCATTTCGGCGGGCGTTAATTGGCTGGATCTGTTGCGCATGCGTCCATTTTTGTCTGAAATCAGTGTCCATAATGCTGCCCTGAATATACGCAGGGATCCAGACGGAAGCATACGTTTACTGGGGCAAACATTAACCGGGCAGGGTAAAAATACACAGTCTGGTGACGCTGCGGGGAATGATGAGTTGTCATCATTGGCGGGTTGGTTGTCATCTTTGTCTTCGCTTAACCTGAAAGATGCCGATTTGATCTGGCTTGATGAGCAACGTCAGGCTCCGCCCTTGGTGTTGTCGGGCGTTACGCTTGATGTAAGGCCTGAAAACAAGGCGCTTGCTGTTTCATTAGTCGCCAATTTACCCGAGCAGCTTGGGCATTCCCTTGCCCTTGACGCTACCTTGAAACAGGCTGTGGCGCCTGATGGGGAATGGCAATGGAGCGGTGAAATAAATTCAAAGTTAAATGGTTTGTCCTTGCTTGATCTTGCACCCTGGCTAAACGTGCCCGAGCAGCTTCGGTCCGGCTATCTTAATCATGCCGCTATTGTGCTGGATGTAAACAACAATAAAATCGGCAATATCTCACTGGATGCCGAGGCAAGAGATTTCAGGCTGGAAGATCATTTAAGAAAGCATGCTTTTATTGTTGCGTCCAGTCTTTTAAAATTAAAGCTGGATACCAGTTTCAACAATATTCAGGCCGAAATTAATCGGCGTTCAAGTACCGGCAAGGTAGAGCAAATAACCCTTGAGGATTTGGCCAATGCCAGTCCATGGGGGTTTGATTTTATTGCCAGGCAGTTTTTTTATGACGACAAAACGTCTTTTAATGAGCCTGTCAGCCTTGATGAGGTTAATGTAACGGGCAGTTTTCAGCGCGATGAACAACAGTTCCCGTCGGTAAGTATACGGCAGGGAAGCATTCAAAATGAAGATATTCATATCAAGGTCAATGGCAGCTGGCGTTTTGATCCCAATTCGGATAATGGCATTGTCGATCTTCAGGGGAATTTGCAATATTTGAAATTGCCACATTTATATCGTTATTTACCCAATGTCATTGATGAAGAGGCCCTGGACTGGCTAACTCATGCCTTCAAGGATGGC
The DNA here is from genome assembly GCA_034006805.1 of Advenella sp. GTDB lineage: Bacteria > Pseudomonadota > Gammaproteobacteria > Burkholderiales > Burkholderiaceae_B > Advenella. The sequence continues at coordinate 31,025 of JAVESC010000023.1, read as the reverse complement.
TACCTTAATAATGCCCCTTTTACGCTTAAAGGTGTGATTGACCATTTTCCTTTTGGGCTCAGTCCACAATCGGGTGATTTTCAGGTAAAGGGCACTTATCATAATTTGGCCCTTGACTATCACCAGGATGAAATAAAGGGGCGCAAATGGCCGGTTGTCTATTCGGAAAATGGCCAGTTTGACTTCCTGCGCGATCAGATCGCCCTGCAGTCAGGACATGCGTATTTTTTGGGCAGGCAAGATGAAAAAATTAACCTGAATGATTTTTCAGGACTGGTCTCCAATCTGGAAAAAGGAACCGAAGTTGAATTGCTGGCCGATTCAACGGCGCTGGCCAAAAACTATCTTGCGTTTACCCGAACCACGCCGTTGGGCTACCTGATTAATAATGCGTTAGATACTGCCAGCGCGACAGGTGCCTGGCAGATTCCGCTGCGTCTGTTTATTCCAGTTAATGATGCGGATAATGCCAAGGTAAGCGGAACCATTCATATTCAGGATGCCGACTTTCAATTTGAGCCCGACTATCCATGGCTGCGAAAAATGAATGGTTCATTGCGGTTTGATGAAACAGAGTTGCTTGTGCAAAAACTCGAAGGGACCATGCTGGGCGGGCCTGTTGCCCTGGAAGGCAATATCGGTTCGGCCGGTAAAACCTTGAATATGAATGGCACGTTTACCAGTGAAGGGCTTAGGGAGGTGTTGGCGGTTAAAGGCATGGGCCGGATAAAGGGGCAAGCCAATTACAAGGCGCGCTTTGATTTTCTGGCCGGTGGGAACGTCAATGTACAGGTCAATTCTTCCTTGCAGGGGCTGGCTTTGGATTTTCCGTCAGAAGTGGGGAAATCCGCCGCTGTGTCAAAACCATTGGTGGCACACTGGTTAAGTAATGCCAATAAAAATAACGATCATGTCCGGGTGCTTGAGCTGGACCTGGGGCAAGGTGCCGTCAAGGCGATTTTTGAGCGGGATACCCGCTTAAACACCGGGGCTTTCTTTTCCAGGGGTGGCATAGGCTTGCTGGTCGCTCCTTCAATACCCGACACTGGTTTGAAAATATCCGCCAAACCGGCGTACATAGATGTTCAGCAATGGCTGGATATTGTTGATGAGTTTGAAACGGAAAAAACCTCTGGCAAGCAGGTTCAGGTGTTTCCTGATGTGGCGGCATTGGAGCTGGATGCTGCCTCTTTGCGCTATTTATCGCAAACCATTGCGCAGGCCAAGGTCTCAGGCATAAAAAAAACCAAATCATCAGCCTGGGGTTTCAGGATTGATGCTGAAGCGGTAGCCGGAGATATTGAGTGGGTGCCAGGCAAGGCTCCTCATGAGGATTTTGTGGCGGCCCGATTTGACCGTCTGGCTTTAAATTCGGGGTCTGGGGATGAAGGGGAGAACAAGGCTCGGGAAAATAAAAAAAGTCATAAAATATTGGACTTGCCAAGGCTTGATATTAGCGCTCAACGGTTTTCGGTCTTTGACAGGGCATTAGGTTCGTTTGCGCTTCAAGGACAGAAAAGAACCCGACAGGGCAATTGGCAGATTAATAATCTGGCCATCAGTAATTCTGCCGGCTCCTTTTATGGTACGGGTGTGCTTAAAACAGAAAACAAAAGTACGGGGCTGGATTTTAAACTAAACTTGAATTTTCTGGACTTAGGTAAATTGTTATCTGTTTTGCTAGAGAAAACAGTGGTTGCCGGTGGTAAAGGATATATACATGGTGAATTGAAATGGCCCGATATTACTGATCTGGATTTGAATCAGATAAGCCTTAATCTTGACAGTCAGATTACAGAAGGCAGATTGCTGAGTATTGATTCGAAAGTGGCCAAGGCGCTGGAGTTGCTTGCCCTGCAATCAATTGGCAGAATTCCCGAGTTTGGCAGTACACTGGGTAATTCCTTCAAGGATGGGGTCAGTTTTGATACGGTCAGGTCTAAACTGGAAATGGCGCGGGGTGATGTGCAGGTTTCTGATTTTCGTCTTAATGGCCCGGCAGTGGCAATGGTGGCTTCCGGTACGACCAATATAAATACCGAAGCCCTTGATTTTCAGGCGGTGGTGGTGCCTAATCTGGATATTAGCGGTGCCGCCATTTTGACGGGGGTAATTGTTAATCCTGTGGTTGGGGTAAGTGCCTTTCTTTCCCAATGGCTATTACAGGCACCGTTGCAACGTTCGTTAACCGCAAGATATTTTGTGCGGGGCACCTGGAGTGAGCCTATAATTAATGATGCCGTTTTACCAACCGAAGAAGAGTTGAAAGAGAAAGAGGCGAGCAAAAAAATTGATGATTTATATAGAAGTAATTGAGTAATTAATTGAACAGGTTGGAAATGAAAAAAACAGGATTGCTGGCGATAACCATGATGATGTTGGCTGGCTGTGCCTCACAGGGCGGTAATTCGGCGCAGGATTCAAGTGTCACCCGTTATATGTGTAACAAGGTAACCACCGTGGCCGACGTGCAGAACGGGACGCAAGCTCCGTCTGAACAAACCTATCCGTGTACCCAGGAAGAGTTTGAATCCATGAACAAGGTTTATGACTCTTTGGATGCACTGAAGAAAAGCCTTTAAGGTCTTTGGTAAACAGGTGCTGCAAAATATTTTGATGGGGATAAAAAGGCTTCATGAAAACATGAAGCCTTGATTGAGTGTTACGGGCCGGTAAAATTATTTGCTGGCAAATAACATTATTTTTTGAACAGGATTTTGTCAAACAGTAAACCGGCAAATGCGGCAAGCGTTGCCACGGCCGCCCATGGCGTGTCGTTTGATGTGCCCATGATAACGATGACATAGGCGGCGGTGCCAAATAGGGTGCCAAAAATAGCTCTTATGGCAAAATAGGCCCAGTTTTCGTCTTCGATGGCTTTGCTGTTGGCGGGTGCGGAAGTAAAGCGGCAATGGTGATGGTCAAAAAGGCGCGTTGCTATTGAAATGATAGAACCCAGGGCGCCGAAGAACATGGCGATAAAACTGACGGACCAGGTAATGAGTGCGGTAAACAGGCCGAAAATAATCAGGCCAATGACGAAACCCCCGTTTGAAAAACGTGGTTTGTGAAATTCTTGAGTTTGATCTGGTGTTTCTGCAGAAGTGTTTTGATGATCAACATCAGTCATGAGTTTATACCCCTTGAAAAATAATAAAATGTGTACGTACAAATATTGGCTTAATGCTTTTAAGTATGTATTAAAGTGTATTGATTTAATGCCCGAGGTGCAACAATGAAACGGAATATTCTACTAATCCTTGCGATTTCTTTAACATTATCTGCTTGTGTATATGGTGTTGGCGCTGCCGGCGGAAGCGGTGGCGTGGCCGTTGGTGTCGGTACAGGCGTTGCATTTTGAGTATTTTTGACAAATTAAACATAAAAAAATGATGGTTGTCCGGTTTTTTGGGTAAAATGACTGGTTATACTATTAATTTTTCCGCAATATAAAAGGTTTATTTACATGCAGGCAACGGTAGAAACTCTTGAAGGCCTTGAGCGCCAGGTAAATCTAGTCATATCGTTAGACGATATTGAAAAGGACGTTAAAACACAGCTGCAACGTGTAGCCCGTACTGCCAAAGTACAGGGTTTTCGTCCAGGCAAGGCGCCTCTTTCTGTCATAGAACGCAGTCATGGACCTGGCATCCGCTACGATGTTATTAATCAAAAAGTGGGTCAGGAATTCGACAAAATCATCAAGGAAGCCGATTTGCGTGTTGCAGGTATGCCTTCCATCGAGCCCAAAACAGAAGGGGTTGAAGAAGGCCAGGTTGGTTTTGTGGCTAAATTCGAAATCTACCCTGAAGTGACCCTGCCCGATCTTTCCTCACTGGAAGTGGTGCGCTTTACGGCCGACGTTGGCGATGAAGAAATTAACCGTACCGTTGATATCCTGCGTAAACAGCGTGCCACTTACGAAGCCAGTGAAGATCGTGCGGCACAAAATGATGATCGCATTACACTGGATTTCGTTGGTACCATTGATGGTGTTGAATTTGAAGGTGGGAAAGCTGAAAACTTCCCGTTCCTGCTGGGTCAGGGGCGCATGTTGCCCGAGTTCGAAGAAGCGGCAATTGGTCTGAAAGCGGGTGAAAGCAAAACTTTCCCCTTGTCTTTCCCCGAAGATTACCAAGGCAAGGAAGTTGCTGGAAAAACGGCTGAATTTACCATTACGGTTAAAGAAGTGGCCGAACCGGTATTGCCCGAAGTTAACGAAGAGTTTGCCAAATCATTGGGGCAGCCAGAAGGCAACACCGAGAAACTGCTTGCCGAAATCCGCAGCAACATCGAACGTGAAGTCAATAACCGTATCCAGGGCCGCACTAAAGGCAGCGTCATGGATGCCTTGGCCAATGCAGCCACTTTTGATATTCCCAAAGCTTTGGTGGAAAATGATGTGCAAGCCCGTGTAGCTGCCGCTCGCGAAGAGCTCAAGCAACGTGGTGTACCTAACGCCGACCAAATGCCTATCCCTGCTGAAACCTTTGCACCAGAATCCGAGCGTCGCGTACGTTTGGGTCTGTTGGTTGGAGAGTTGGTTGAGCAGGCCAAATTGCAGGTAACACCGGAACAGGTTCGTACCCGTATCGAAGAGTTTTCTCAAAACTACGAAAAACCAGAACAGGTTATCAGCTACTATCTGTCTGATCGCCAGCGTCGTGCCGAAATTGAAGCGGTTGTACTTGAAGATAACGTGGTTGATCATGTTTTGTCTTTGGCAAACGTGGCTGAAGAAACCGTCGCTTTTGATGATTTAATGGGAACAATGTAATGATGCACCGTTTTACCGATTTTTATGCGTCCATGCATGGGAGCGAGTCGGTGACACCGACCGGCCTTGGCTATATCCCCATGGTTATAGAACAGTCTGGTCGTGGTGAAAGATCATATGATATTTATTCCCGTCTTCTGAAGGAGCGCGTTATCTTCCTGGTGGGGCCGGTGAATGATCAGTCGGCCAATCTCGTGGTTGCGCAATTGTTGTTCCTCGAATCGGAAAATCCTGACAAGGATATCTCCCTGTATATCAATTCGCCTGGCGGTGGTGTTTATGCGGGTCTGGCCATTTACGACACTATGCAGTTCGTCAAGCCTGATGTCTCTACATTGTGTACGGGTATGGCTGCCAGTATGGGGGCTTTCCTGTTAAGTTCAGGGGCCAAAGGCAAGCGTTACAGCCTGCCTAACTCACGCATCATGATTCACCAGCCTTTAGGGGGTGCACAGGGCCAGGCAACCGATATCGAAATTCAGGCCCGTGAGATCCTCAGCCTGCGTGATCGCCTGAACCAGATTCTGTCCAGCAATACCGGTCAGCCTATTGAAAGAATCCGTGAGCATACCGAGCGTGATAATTACATGGCGCCCGAAGATGCACTGGCTTACGGTTTAATTGATAAAGTACTTACCACAAGGGCTGCAGGAGTATAGTTTTGCTATACTATCCTTAAAGGTAATATTCATGGCCGACCTTTTATACGGTCGGCCTTTTTTGCGAGATATATATACTTAATATGGCAGATAAAAACAGTTCTTCCGATGGCAAAGTTTTGCATTGTTCTTTTTGCAATAAAAGTCAGGATGATGTTCGCAAGTTAATTTCAGGACCCGGTTCGATTTTTATTTGTGATGAGTGTATTGCGCTGTGCAATGAAATTATCCGGGACAGTGCACATGAAGATGCTCGCGAGCTTATCAAAACAGAGTTGCCAACCCCGGCACAAATCAAGGAATTCCTTGATCAGTACGTGATTGGGCAAGATAAGCCCAAGCGCAGTTTGGCGGTGGCCGTTTACAACCATTACAAACGCATCCGTCACGGCGAGCTGAACAAAGATGAAGAGGTAGAGTTGTCCAAGAGTAATATTTTGCTCATTGGGCCTACCGGTTCAGGTAAAACCTTGCTGGCCCAAACGCTTGCCCGTCAGCTTGATGTTCCGTTTGTCATGGCCGATGCCACCACGCTTACCGAGGCCGGTTACGTTGGTGAAGACGTTGAAAATATCGTTCAGAAATTGTTGCAAAGCTGCGATTATGACGTTGAAAAAGCCCAGCGTGCCATCATCTATATTGATGAAATAGACAAAATTTCACGTAAATCCGATAACCCGTCCATCACTCGTGATGTGTCTGGTGAGGGTGTGCAGCAGGCATTGCTAAAATTAATTGAAGGAACGGTCGCTTCGGTGCCTCCGCAAGGTGGGCGCAAGCATCCCAACCAGGATTTTGTCCAGATCGACACTACCAATATCCTGTTCATTGTGGGTGGCGCTTTTGACGGCCTTGAAAAAGTCATTCAAAACCGTACCGAAAAATCCGGTATTGGTTTTGGTGCGCAGGTCCAGTCAAAATCAGAAAAAGGCGTAGGAGAGGTCTTTTCTGCGGTAGAACCCGAGGACATCATCAAGTTCGGCCTGATCCCCGAATTAGTGGGGCGTTTGCCAGTGGTGGCAACCCTGGAAGAATTGAATGAAGATGCGATGGTCAAAATCCTGACCGAACCTAAAAATGCGCTGGTCAAGCAGTTTCAGAAATTGTTTGCCATGGAAGACGTAGAGCTGGAAATTCGCCCTCAGGCACTGGTTGCCATTGCTAAAAAAGCATTGAAACGTAAAACCGGTGCTCGTGGTCTTCGTTCCATCCTTGAAGCCTCACTCATGTCCACCATGTTTGATCTTCCATCTTGCAAAAATGTCATTAAAGTGGTGCTCGATGAGGCCGCTGTTAATGGTACCGGCACCCCTTTACTTATTTTCAGTGATGATGCCGATACAGAAAAAACATCATCTTCCAGCACTAAATCCCGTAATTTAAAAAACGCAGCAGCATAAACAACATTTGTGTAGCATATGGAGACAAACCTTGAAATTCTGGGTTTGGTCTCCATATTCCTATCATTATTATTAATTACAGATTGTTTTCAAGGAAATTGCTTATGTCTGCGAGTCAAATTTTGCCTGCAGAATCAATTGAGTTGCCGTTGTTGCCTTTGCGCGACGTCGTGGTATTCCCCCACATGGTTATTCCTTTGTTTGTAGGTAGGCCCCGTTCCATTCGTGCCCTGGAGGCCGCTATGGAAGCTGGTAAGCAAATCATGCTGGTTGCCCAAAAATCGGCAAGCAAAGATGAACCGGCGCCTGAAGATATTTATGAAATTGGCAGTGTTGCCACTATATTACAAATGTTGAAGCTTCCCGACGGTACCGTCAAGGTATTGGTGGAAGGGCTTCAGCGTGCGCACATTGAAGAAATTCGCGATACAGAGTCCAATTTTATTGGCAAGGTAATGCCTATCGTTCCCTTAAGCGAAGATAGCGCAGAACTGGAAGCGTTGCGCCGTACTGTCGTGTCCCAGTTTGATCAATACGTCAAACTTAATAAAAAAATTCCGCAGGAAATCCTTTCTTCTTTAAACAATATTGAAGAAACCGATCGTCTGGCCGATACCATTGCCGCGCATTTGCCTTTAAAGCTGGAGCAAAAACAAAACCTGCTTGATGAGCTTGATGTGACCGCTCGTCTTGAAGCGTTGCTAAGCCAAATAGAGGCTGAGATTGATATCCTCCAGGTTGAAAGACGCATTCGTGGTCGCGTTAAAAAGCAAATGGAAAAAAGCCAACGCGACTATTACCTTAACGAACAGGTAAAAGCGATCCAGAAAGAGCTGGGCGAAGGCGAAGAAGGGGCGGATCTTGAAGAGCTTGAAAAGAAAATCGAAGCCGCCCAAATGCCCAAGGAAGCCCGTACCAAGGCCGATGCCGAGCTTAAAAAGCTTAAGATGATGTCTCCCATGTCGGCTGAAGCAACGGTTGTCAGGAATTATATTGATACCCTGATTGGCTTGCCCTGGAAAAAGAAAAGCCGCATTAATACTTCTCTTGAAAATGCTGAAAAGATTCTTAATGCAGACCATAACGGGCTGGAAAAAGTCAAAGAACGGATTATCGAATATTTGGCAGTTCAGCAGCGCGTTGATAAAGTCAAGGCGCCCATCTTATGTCTGGTAGGCCCCCCTGGCGTGGGTAAAACGTCATTGGGTCAATCCATCGCGCGTGCAACCAACCGCAAGTATATTCGCATGGCGCTGGGTGGTGTTCGTGACGAGGCCGAAATCCGAGGTCACCGCCGCACTTATATCGGCGCAATGCCAGGCAAAATTTTGCAAAACATGTCCAAGGTAGAGGTACGTAACCCCTTGTTCCTGTTAGATGAAATTGATAAACTTGGCATGGACTTCCGTGGTGATCCATCTTCTGCCTTGCTCGAAGTACTGGATCCAGAGCAAAACCATACGTTCCAGGACCATTACGTTGAAGTTGACTACGACTTGTCTGATGTCATGTTCGTGGCAACCAGTAACTCCCTGAATATTCCGCCGGCTTTGCTTGACCGGATGGAAGTCATTCATCTGTCGGGTTATACCGAAGACGAGAAAGTGCGCATTGCGCTTGATCACCTGATTCCCAAGTTGATGAAAAACAATGGCGTCAAAGAGGGTGAGCTTAAAATTGAGGAAAGCGCGGTACGTGATATTGTTCGCTATTACACGCGGGAAGCGGGTGTGCGGGCATTGGAACGTGAACTGGGTAAAATTTGCCGTAAAATCATCAAGGCAATCCTGATGGGGGCCAAGTCTACGTCCAGAACAGCGGCCAGTAAAGTTACTGCACCAACCATTACGGTCACCAATGAAAACCTGGGTGAGTACCTGGGGGTACGCAAATACACCTTTGGCATGGCCGAAAAAGAAAACCAGGTTGGCCAGGTAACCGGTCTGGCCTGGACAGAAGTAGGTGGAGACTTGTTAACCATCGAGGTAGCGGCAGTCACCGGTAAAGGGCTTATTCAGCATACCGGCTCTTTGGGTGATGTCATGAAAGAGTCCATGCAGGCCGCCCGGACGGTAGTCAGGTCGCGTGCACACCGGCTTGGTTTTGTCGATAGTATTTTCGAGAAAAAGGATATTCATATCCACGTTCCCGAAGGTGCCACGCCTAAAGACGGTCCTTCTGCAGGTATTGCCATTACCACCGCGTTGGTTTCTGCCTTGTCTGGTATTCCTGTGCGGGCAGATGTCGCCATGACCGGTGAAATTACCCTGCGTGGTGAAGTCCTGGCGATTGGCGGGCTAAAAGAAAAGCTGCTGGCTGCCCATCGCGGTGGCATTAAAACGGTGCTTATTCCCGAGGAAAACGTCAAGGATTTATCTGAGATTCCTGATAACGTCAAAAATCACCTGGAAATTATACCGGTGCGTTGGATTGATCGGGTTCTTGAGGTTGCCCTGGAACGTTTGCCAACACCATTGTCAGAGGCCGAAATTGCCAAGCTGGCCCAAGAAGCGTTGGCTGCAGGTAAAACCGCCGCCAGTGGTGATAGTCCGGTAAAGCATTAAGCTATTAAATATATTATTTAAGCTTTAATTTTAGCCAGACATAAAAAATCCAGATGAAAATCTGGATTTTTTATTGCCTGACAGTTTCAGGGTTCAAAAACCAAGGTCGTTCCGGAGGCGTTCTTTTTCCAGTTGCAGGTTTTGCAGTCGTTCAAACTCGGGATTTGATGAATTGATGCTGCCTGAATTGCTATTGCTGTTATTGACAGGAGCCGGGAAATTGGAAAATGGCGAACCTTCTCCGGTTTCGAAGGGAGCGGGTTCAGGACTTATTCCTGGTGTTGTACCCGGTACCGGAAAATTGGGCTGCGGTGCGGGGAAACCGTTGCCAATGTTGTCATTGTAGGTGGTTTGACTGCTATCAAGATTGTCGGTGGCTTCAAATAGCTGCTTATCGGAAGCAGGTGCAACAGGCGTTGGGAACGGGCTGGGTGGGGCCAGCGGTACTGCAGGAATGGCTTGCCTGAGATCGGGATTGATTTTAAGTGCATGAGGTTCGTCCGTCTCTTCAGTTGTTGGCTCTGCTTCAGTAACAGGTGATTGCGGTGCTGAAGAAGGAGCGGCAGCGGTGGGTTCCTGTGATTGGGGTTGGATAGTGGGCTGGGTTATGGGCTGATTCTGGCTTGTAGCGTCGTTACCGGATATGGCAGGCAAGATGCCGGGGGTTCCTGTTTGCTCAGGGTTGGATTCAGCAGGAAGCTGGATAGTGCCCGAGACAGTTGGTGCCAATTGGCTGCTATTATCCTGGGCCTGATGGTTCTGGATGTCCCTGACGGGCGCACGGGTAAAAACATCATAAACTGATCGCCCAATGAAAAACAGTACGCCAGCAGCCACAATGGCCAGAATAGTATTTGAAATAATTGGTTTTGCCATACTTATTAATAATGAAAACTTGAATGGGTTAATGGGACGGTCAGGTTCAGGCCTGATTAATTGAAAATATTATTGCCAAACTTATAAATGCCATCAAAGAAACGTTCTATGGCACTGACGTTCATCTCACTGGTGCTTTCACCCAGAATAATGATCTTGGTTTTGTATTGGCTGCCATTGTTGCTGCCCGTTTGGCCAGTATAGGCAGTGGGGGGCGTGTAGGCCAGCCGATTTTTATCAATACCACGGTCAGTTAGGGCTTTCATGAGTGTTAGCGAGCGTACTTCCTGCAATGTCTGGTTTAATTCGGCTGAGCCGGCATTTTCAGAAATGCTGTCGATAAGGACTTTGCGGTGGGGGCGGTCTTTAAGCAACTCGGCCACTTTGTTCAGATAGGCAGTGGCATTGGAAGACAGGCTGGCCGAACCGGGCAGAAACAAATCGCTGTCGCGAGAGGTAAGTGCGACGCCGCGGGCATCTTGCGTTATTTGAAGGTGACTCATTCCATTGTTGTCAGTGCTTAAGCTTGAGCATGCGCTTAGCAGACAAAAAAATGCAAGAGCGAAACCAAAACGAATGGATTTGAATGGTTGCATGAGCCTAAATATTGAGAATAAACAAAGGGTTAAATTGTAACCCAGATTGCGGTCGTAATTGTTTTGACAGCTTTGCAAGTTGATCAATTTTGTAACCAAGGCAGGTGTGGTGGGGGCAGTATTGCCTTGTCAGGCAGATCATTAATAACGGGTGGTTGATGATGTGTAGGGGGGGTAGGGGCAGGAAACAGGGCTGGACTGGTTAAATAAAAGAGGGGTGGGATAAGCCTTTTGCAGATAAAAGAAAGGAATAAACAGAAAGGTGAAGGGAAATAATGAGGGTTTGGTCTGTTTTACAACATTTAGGGAGGTTTTTTCCATGTAAACACGGCTTTTAATATGACAAAAGACAGAAAATGTTAGAATTGAACAATTATTGTATTTGGTAGAGACTGGAATAAATGAAATTTTTAACTGCACGAACTACGGGAACAAAAAGCAAAAGTTCCTAGTCGCGATCGTGAGAGTTCATAGTAGTAAAACTTTCTTGCAGTCTCATCATTAGCGCGACTAAAAACTAGTCGCGCTTTTATTTTTTATTAAGGCATTTAAATGATTCAGATTACCTTACCAGATGGTTCTCAGCGCCAGTTCACTAACCCGGTCAGTGTGGGTGAAGTGGCCACGACTATCGCGCCTAGCCTGGGTAAGGCCGCCCTGGCGGGTAAGGTGGCTGTAGGCTCTGAAGAAGCCAGTCTGGTGGATACCAGTTTTGTCATTACACAAGATGCGCGCCTGTCCATCGTGACTGCCAAAGACCCGGAAGGCCTTGATCTTATCCGTCACTCTACCGCTCATTTGCTGGCCTATGCCGTAAAATCGCTGTTCCCCGATGCGCAAGTTACCATTGGTCCGGTTATTGATAACGGTTTTTACTACGACTTTTCTTACAAGCGTGCTTTTACACCAGAAGATCTGCAAAAAATTGAAAAGAAAATGCACGAACTGGCCAAAAAAGATGAAGTGGTTACCCGCGAAGAATGGCTGCGTGATGATGCGGTTGCTTTTTTCAAGGAACAGGGCGAACACTACAAGGCTGAAATTATTGCTTCCATCCCGTCTAATGAACCCATTAGCCTGTATCGTGAAGGCGATTTTATTGACTTGTGCCGTGGCCCTCACGTGCCTTCAACGGGCAAGCTTAAAGTTTTCAAGCTAATGAAAGTGGCCGGTGCTTACTGGCGTGGCAACAGCAACAATGAAATGCTCCAGCGTATTTATGGGACTGCCTGGGCGAACAAAGATGAGCAGGCGCAATATTTGCACATGCTTGACGAAGCCGAAAAGCGCGATCACCGCAAATTGGGCAAAGAGCTCGACCTGTTCCACTTTCAAGACGAAGGTCCTGGGCTGGTATTCTGGCATCCCAAGGGTTGGAGAATCTGGCAGCAGGTAGAGCAGTATATGCGTGATGTCTATAACGACAACGGTTACCAGGAAGTCAAGGCGCCTCAAATTCTGGATATTTCCTTATGGAAAAAAACCGGTCACTGGGACAACTACAAAGAAAACATGTTCACGACCGAATCCGAAAATCGGGTTTATGGCCTTAAGCCAATGAACTGTCCTGGTCATGTCCAGATATTCAATTCAGGCTTGCACTCTTATCGTGAACTGCCCATCCGTTACGGAGAATTCGGCCAGTGCCATCGTAATGAACCCTCTGGTTCCTTGCATGGCATGATGCGGGTTCGTGGCTTTACCCAGGATGACGGGCATATTTTCTGTACCGAAGACCAGTTGCAAGATGAATGTACGAATTTTACGGCTCTATTGCAAAAAGTTTATCGTGATTTTGGCTTTACCGATGTCCTTTACAAGGTTGCCACCCGCCCTGAAAAACGCATTGGCGATGACGCTGTGTGGGACAAGGCCGAAGAGGCCCTGATGGAAAGTCTGCGTCGTTCTGGCTGCGAGTTTGAAATCTCTCCCGGGGAAGGCGCTTTTTATGGTCCCAAAATTGAATACACCCTGAAAGACGCCATTGGCCGCCATTGGCAGTGTGGTACGGTTCAGGTGGACTTTTCCATGCCGGTACGCCTGGGCGCCGAATATGTCGATGCTTCCGATCAGCGTCGTGCACCTGTGATGGTGCACCGGGCCATTCTGGGCTCACTGGAGCGCTTTATCGGCATGTTAATTGAAAACTACGCGGGTGCATTGCCACCATGGCTGGCTCCCGAACAAGTGGTTGTATGCCCGATTTCCGAGGTTTTTTCCGAATACGCCAATAAAGTGGTGGATATTTTAAGCAAGCAGGGCTTTCGTGCTTCGGCCGATTTGCGTAATGAGAAAATCACTCGTAAAATCAGGGAAAACAGTATGCAAAAAGTGCCTTATATTCTGGTCGTTGGCGAAAAAGAACAGCAAAATGGTGCTGTGGCTGTTCGTGGTCGCGGCAACCTTGATTTGGGTGTATTATCTGTCGATGATTTCGTCGCACGTCTTCGCACTGATGTGGCTTTACGTCAGGATGTCAAGGCGTAATTTATTATCTTTTTAAGGAGTTGTTAACATCGCAACCGAAAAATCCCACCGTACAAATGCTGAAATACGCATTCCTGAAGTTCGTCTGATTGGTCTTGATGGAGAGCAGTTGGGCGTTGTGAAAACACTTGAAGCCATTCGCATGGCTGAACAGGCAGAAGTGGATCTCGTCGAGATCGCGCCTAATGCATCGCCTCCGGTTTGCCGTTTAATGGATTACGGCAAGTTTAAATACCAAGAGCAAAAGCGTTTGCATGAAGCCAAGGCCAAGCAGAAAGTGATTCAGGTCAAGGAAGTCAAGTTCCGTCCTGCCACCGACGAAGGTGATTATCAGGTCAAGCTTCGTAATGTACGTCGCTTTATCGACGATGGTGACAAAGCCAAGGTAACGCTTCGTTTCCGTGGACGTGAAATGGCTCACCAGGAACTGGGTATGCGTGTGTTAGAACGAATTCGGGAAGATCTGGGCGATACGGTCCAGGTCGAGGCCATGCCCAAGCTCGAAGGACGTCAAATGGTAATGGTGCTTTCCCCACGTAAAAAAGCCGTGGGTGGCAAGACTGAGCCTACCAAGTAATTCAGTTTTTATGACTCAATATATCCCGCTTTAACCGGCGGGAGTTTCTTTGGAAGTATAGCAATGCACGTATTATTCATCGTAGACCCATTGCCCTTGTTAAAAGCATATAAAGATACATCGGTCGCCATGATGCGTGCATTGATAAAGCGCGGCCATTCCATCAGTGTTGCCCTGCAGGGTGATCTGTTTATTGAAACCGGCCGGGTTTTCGTCCGTTCACGCACCATTCAAATTGAAGAAAATGCCAATTTGCATGGCCATGCCTGGTGGACCTATACCTCCGAAGACAATGAGCTCCCTGTGGTGCATTTTGATGCAACCATTATGCGCAAAGACCCGCCATTTGATATGGAATACGTGTATTCCACCCATCTGCTGGAGTATGCCGGGCAGCAAGGGGCTAAAGTATTCAACTCGGGAGCGGCTATCCGCAACCATCCCGAAAAATTATCGATTACTGAATTTGCCGAATTTACCGCGCCAACCCTGGTTACCCGTGATATGGCGCGAATCAGGCAGTTTCACGCCCAGCACCAGGATATCGTTGTCAAGCCGCTTGATGGCATGGGAGGCAGTGGCGTTTTTCGTGTCCTTCAAAATGAGGGCAATTTAAACGCGATTCTTGAATTACTGACCCAGGAAGGAAATAGAACCATTATGGCGCAGCGTTACATTCCTGAAATCACCAATGGCGACAAGCGCATCCTGCTTATTGATGGCGCTCCTGTTCCTTATGCGCTTGCACGGATTCCGCTGGCGGGTGAAACTCGGGGTAATCTGGCGGCAGGCGGACGCGGCGTGGCCCAAAAGCTTACCGAACGTGACCAGCAGATTGCGCAAGCCATTGCGCCTGTATTAAGGCAAAGAGGCCTGCTACTGGTGGGGCTTGATGTCATTGGTGATTACGTGACCGAAATAAATGTGACCAGCCCTACCTGCTTTGTTGAAATTACAGAGCAAACCGGTTTTGATGTGGCTGATCACTTTGCCCAAGCGCTTGAAAAAGCAGTTTTATCAGCATAAGGTTGTTTTATGACTGCGATTGCAATAATTGCACACATCCCTTTGGCGTCTGCATTGCATGATTGCGCAACTCATGTGTATGGAAATATAGAAAACTTTGTTTTTTTTGATATTGCGCCTGATGTGAATCCGGATCAAAAGGTAAATGAAATTGCCGGGCAGTTAAGCAATATGGCGGGCAATAACAATGCGGTGTTGGTGCTGGCCGATTTGGGCGGCGCAACGCCTGCCAATATTGGCGCAAGGGCGGTGCAGGTTTTGCAAGGCAGCGGTGTCAAGGCGCATATTCTTTCCGGCACCAATGCATGCATGATTTTAAATGCCATTCGTTACCGTGACAAACCTCTGGAAGAATTATGTGAATCTGTTTTCGAGGGTGGAAAAAAAGGCATGAAATGCATTGACCTTGCTAAAGATCAATGACTTCCGGTTATTAACGTATAAGATGAATTATGGCTTCAGTAGATATTATTATTAGCAACAAATTGGGATTACACGCCAGGGCGGCCGCAAAATTAACGCAATTGGCAAGTTCATTCAGCAGTGAAGTTTTTATCAATCGAGCATCGCAGCGGGTCAATGCTAAAAGCATCATGGGTGTCATGATGTTGGCAGCAGGCAAGGGTAGCGCGATCACGCTTGAAGCAATGGGTGATGACGCCTCAGAGGCCCTGCAGCAAATCGAAGCGTTATTCAACAATAAATTTGGTGAGCCAGAGTAAACATTAAGATTGGGCCTGCATATGAGAGAGTCAAAGGATACCCCCCCTTCAACCGCCGTTTTGCTCATGCGTGGCAAGGGGGTAGCCCGGGGGATTGCGATTGGTCGTGCGGTTATTATGGGCGCAGCCACCCTAGAGGTCGCTCATTACCGTATTACCGCCGAAGATGTTCCCCAGGAATGTGCCCGTCTTGATGCCGCCCTTGAGGCGGTTTATAACGATCTGCAGCATATTATCAAAACCCTGCCGGCAGATGCACCCAAAGAGCTGGCCCCTTTATTAAATGTTCACAGCCTGCTGGTTTCCGATCCCATGCTGTCAGAACAAACCCGTGAAATTATTGCCAGCCGCCAATACAATGCCGAATGGGCGTTAAGTACCCAGGGGCAATTGCTGGCAGATCAATTCTCGCTCATGGAAGATGAATATATTCGTGAGCGTGCCGCCGATGTAAATCAGGTTATAGAAAGGGTGCTACGGGTTTTATCAGGGATGGGTTCTTCCCTGTTGCCTGATATGTCCTTCGACATGGATATTAATTCTTCCATCGTCGTGGCGCATGATATTTCTCCGGCAGACATGCTTAAATTGCGTGGAGCCCGCTTTGCCGCTTTTGTTACCGATCTGGGTGGGGCCACTTCGCACACGGCCATTGTTGCCCGCAGCATGAATGTCCCTGCCGTGGTCGGAATGGGTAATATACGCAGCCTGGTTCGGGACAAAGACGTGTTAATTGTCGATGGCGAGACAGGCATTGTTATTGTTAATCCGTCTACGTTTATCCTGGCAGAATATCAGAAGAAACAGGATGCTTATATCCGGGAACGCGCCGAGCTGATTGTTCATAAAGATGAGCCGGCGATTACCCTTGATGGCAAAAAAATCAAACTTGAAGCGAATATAGAATTACCGCACGAGGTCGATGAGGTAATGAATCTGGGTGCTGATGGGATTGGCCTGTTTCGTAGCGAATTCCTGTTTATGGGGCGAGAAACCCTGCCCGATGAGCAAGAGCAATATGAAGCGTATTCGTATGTCCTGAAAACCATGCAGGGCAAGCCGGTTACCATTCGCACGCTGGATATCGGTTCAGATAAAACCCTTGATGGTGAAGCCACGGTTGCGGCCAATCCGGCATTGGGTTTACGGGCAGTCAGGTATTGTTTGTCGCGCCCTGAAATGTTCCAGACTCAATTAAGGGCCTTGCTCCGGGCTTCGGTGCATGGAAAACTAAGAATCCTGATCCCCATGCTGTCTCATCTGCATGAGTTGCACTCGGTTAAGCAGGCCATTGAATTTGCCAAAAAACAGCTTTCTGAAGAAGGTTATGTTTACGCCGATAATATTGAATTGGGCGCCATGGTTGAAATACCGGCTATTGCGATTGCCATCGAACCGTTCATGAAACACCTTGATTTCGTTTCAATTGGCACTAACGACCTTATTCAGTATACGCTGGCCATCGACCGGGTCGATAACGAAGTGTCCGACTTGTACGACCCTTTGCATCCGGCGGTTTTGCGCCTTATTTCCCAAACTATACAGGCCGGAGAACGGGCCGGCAAAGAAGTGGCAGTGTGTGGCGAGATGGCAGGTGAGTCCCGTTACACGCGTTTGTTGCTGGGTTTGGGTCTTACCGAATTTTCCATGCATCCGCAGCAATTGCTTGATGTCAAGAAAATCGTGCGCACTTCTCACACCAATGCCTTAAGAAGCAAAATTGCCACGGCACTGAATCATGCCGAATATATTGATCTGGATGCGCTTGAAGTTTAAGTGAGAAAAAAAGACCGGTTTTAAACCGGTCTGAATATTGAACACTGAGGAAGGAAGGGCCGGTCTGTGCCGGTTAGATAAATAGGGTTAACCTGGCATGGCGGGTTTTTGCCCGGTCATGAAATACTGAATGGTTTCATAAACGGTGCGGATCTGGTCGCCAAACGGCAGGGGGTCTTTGCTGCGGAAGAAAAGACCTTTACGGACGTCGCCATTATAGGCATCTGAAAGGCGTTGATCGATGCAGAACTGGCCAATTTTACTGATGCCATCGCGTAGCCCGCACACACTAAGGCAGTTCATGCTTTGTACGCAACGGCGAGGATCAGCTTTGGCATTGTCCTGCAGTTTTTGTTCGTTACTTAGGTATTTTTTCAGGAAAGGCGTCAGGACACCACGGGCAGGCAGGCCTGCAACCGACATGAATTCAACAATGTCTTCTTCATTGGCTTCGGAAAGCGTTTTCTTGAAATTGATATGGGCATCGCCTTCTTGGGTAACGGCAAAAGCGGTGCCAATCTGAACCGCGTTGGCGCCCCATTCTTTAATGGCGGTTTGGATTTTCTTGAAGTTGGCCATGCCACCGGCAAGAATAAGCGGTATTTTTTCGTTTTCAAGCCCCAATTGTTTGAAAACCTGTGAGGTTTCTTCAAGAACCCTTTTGAAACTGAAGCGGTCATTGTTGAGGTCTGTCATGCTGGGAGAGCCCAGGTGGCCGCCGGCATGATTGGGATGCTCAATAATGATGGCATCGGGCAAGCGGTTTTTTTTCATCCAGCGCTTAAGCACAATGTTGATGCCGCGCGATTCTGACAGGATGGGGAACAGGGCTACATCGGGGTGATTGGTGGTCAGATCGGGTAATTCAAGGGGAAGGCCGGCACCCATGACGATGGCGTCTGCGCCTGATTCGCAGGCTTGGGTAATAAGGGCAGAGTAGTCGGCTACCGCTTTCATGACATTAACCGCAATCATGCCCTGGCCATTGGTTTGGGCCTTGGCTGCCTTGATTTCACGGTCAAGGGCAATGCGATTGAGTTTGTCGTAATTTTCTTGCTGGGGGATTTCTTTTGATTTTGCTAAAAGATCTGGGTGCAAGTGACGTAAATCAATGCTGGCAATGGTGCCAATGGCATTTTCGCGAGCAACAGCGCTGGCCAGTTTGTTGGCGGAAATACCAACGCCCATCCCGCCTTGAACGATAGGAAGCAGCTTGCGATTTTTAATGAGAAGGGGATTAAGGTTTTGTGTCATGCTTTACAGTATAAGGCGATATCAATAAGATATATTTTATATATACCTTTAAAGATTTCAATCAATTTATGTATATTGCCTTTTATTTGAATCTCTTCCTTGATTCATATCAATAAATGTTTTACTTGCAGGGTTTGATGATTGGATCTTTGCTATTAATCAAATTAAATAAGGAAGACGCCATTTATTTGTTTAATAAATGGCGTATAGGGAATCGCAATTGGGGATCACAATGACGTTAGTTAAAAGTGATAGCCCTGTTCTCCATGGTGGGTAATG
Organism: Advenella sp.; assembly: GCA_034006805.1. GTDB lineage: Bacteria > Pseudomonadota > Gammaproteobacteria > Burkholderiales > Burkholderiaceae_B > Advenella. Next base: position 12,032 of record JAVESC010000023.1, on the reverse strand, counting down.
TCCAGGCCTTGGCGTTCGGCCTCTTTTTCAACCCGGATTCCGCCTGTTAACAGACCGGCAATTTTCAGGGCAATGAAGGTAACTATTGCGCACCACGCAGCGGTAATCAGCATGCCTTCAAGCTGGAGCCATACTTGCCAGGGAATGTCACCAACGGTCTCCAGTCCGGGGCCACCCAGGGGTTTGGCATTGAAAATGCCGGTTAGCAGTCCGCCCACAATGCCTCCCACGCCGTGAATGCCAAACACATCCAGGGAATCATCAGCACGAAGAAGGCGTTTCAGGCCATTAACCCCCCACAGGCAGAAAAGACTGGTCATAAAACCAATGATCAGGGCACCTGCCGGACCAACCAGGCCTGCGGCAGGGGTAATGCCAACCAGGCCGGCAACGGCACCGGATGCCGCGCCCAGCAAAGAAGGGTTTCCTTTCATTTTCCATTCAGCCAGTACCCAGGCAATAATAGCGCCCGAGGTGGCAAGCAGGGTATTGAAGAAGGCAAGGGCCGCCTGGGTATTAGCCCCCAGGGCAGAGCCGGCATTAAAGCCAAACCAGCCGACCCATAATAAAGCGGCACCAGTCATGGTCATGGTTAAATTATGGGGCTGCATGGCTTCTTTGCCATAACCCAGACGAGGGCCAATCATATAGGCGGCAACCAGAGCGGCCACACCGGCGTTGATATGCACCACGGTACCGCCGGCAAAATCCAATGCTGCACCGCTAAGCAGGCCGGTGGATGACCAGATCATGTGGGCAACCGGCACATAAGAAAATGTCATCCAGATGGCCATGAAAACAAGTACGGCGGAAAATTTGATGCGTTCGGCAAATCCACCAATAATCAGTGCGCAAGTAATGCCGGCAAACGTTGCCTGGAAGGAGGCGAAGGTCAGTTCAGGAATACTGCCATTTAATGCGAAGGTATCGTTACCTATGTCGTACATGCCAGAGAAAAACAAGCGGCTGAAACCACCGAAAAATGCATTGCCATCGGTAAAGGCCAATGAGTAACCATAGGCAAACCAGAGGATAATGATAAGGGCGAAGGTGACCAGGACCTGGCTCATGACAGACAGGATGTTTTTGCTGCGTACCAGTCCGCCATAAAACATGGCCAGGCCAGGAATAACCATTAACAGAACCAGTATGGTAGAGATGCTGACCCAGACGAGATCGGCTTTATCCATGATGAAATCCTTTAAAGGTAAATAATGAGCGTTGTTTGGGATAGGTCATTATTTTTATTGATGAAATTTGGTTCAGAGTGCGGCCTCACCAGCCTCACCGGTGCGAATGCGGATAGCCTGTGCAAGATCGGTGATGAAAATTTTTCCGTCCCCTATTTTTCCTGTTGTGCCAGCCTGGCAAATGGCTTCAATAGCCTGTTCAATCATGGCGTCAGGAATGGCGGTTTCCAGTTTGATTTTGGGAAGAAAATCAATCACATACTCGGCGCCCCGATAGAGTTCGGTATGGCCTTTCTGGCGTCCAAAGCCTTTTACTTCGGTGATAGTCATTCCTTGAATGCCGATATCGGCCAAGGCGGTGCGCACGTCATCCAGCTTGAACGGTTTAATAATGGCGGTTAGTAATTTCACGATGGTCTCCATGAGGGGGAAATTTGATCATTCCAAAATGACGGAATATCTGCTCATCGTTAACACAGCAAAAACCATGCCAAAAAAATAAGGGGAAAATAGGCCTGTTATGATTCATAATGGTGCAAAGGCCTTAAATTGTTGATGGATTTGTCAATAATGGTTAAAGCGTCAAAAAAACATCACGAAATGAAATGAGATAGAGCAGAATCATTGTTTTTTCTTCCGTGTTGGTCGATACTGTTTGATATTTATTTTTTTAGGAGCATGTATGAAATATTCTTTGTCAAAATTAAGTATGCTGGCGATCTTTTCTTCAGCCTTTGTATTGGCTGGATGCGATCAAGAGTCAAAAACAGAATCGGATTCAGTGGCTAGTAAAGTAACAGAGGCTACTAATATCGCTATTGACGCTGCGCAGCAAGCCGGACAAGAGGCGGCAGATGTCGTTAAGGCCGCCACCGAAAGCGCAGGAGAAGCGATCAAGCAAACCACTGACAGCGTGGTTGAAACGGTCAAGTCAGCAACAGAAAATCTGAAAAAAGATGAAGCGGAAACGGCAGAGGGCCTGTCAGATGCCACCCAGGTAGCAGAACAGGAAGCCAAGGCAAGCACCGAGAGTGTGACTGAGTCTGTTAAGGAAGAGGTTGCAAAAGTCGAAGAAGAGGCCAAGGCAAGCACCGAGAGTGTGACTGAGTCTGTCAAGGAAGAGACGGCAAAAGTCGAAGAAGAGGCCAAGGCAAGCACCGAGAGTGTAGCCGAGTCTGTTAAGGAAGAGACGGCAAAAGCCGAAGAAGAAGCCAAGGCTGCCACCGACAGTGTGGTTGAATCAGCCAAGGAAGAAGCTGCGAGTGTTGAAGAGCAAGCCAAGACCGCTACTGAAAGTGTCGTTGAGTCTGCCAAGGAAGAAGCAGCAAGTGCTGAAGGTGAAGCCAAAAGCGTAACCGAGAGTATGGTTGAGTCTGTCACGGACGCAGCGGTTGACGCCGAAGAAAAAGCGGCAACTATCGCAGAACAAATTTCTGAAACCACGGCCAATGCGAAAGAAGTCGTTGAAAGCGCCACAACCGATGCTGTCAATTCAGTTAAAGAGGCCGCATCCAATGTTATGGGTACGTCATCGGGTGCAGATAGCACGGCAGCTGATGCAGTGAAGGAAGTTGCCAATCCGGCCCAGTAATCAAGGCTGGTCGGCAGAAGATTAAAACGGACATTCCAAAGGTGAATGTCCGTTTTTTATCTGGAAAAAGGTTGGTTAATTAAGCCAGGCCGGTATATTCTTATCTATAATAAGCTTTCTTTCAGACTATATATATTTTTGCTTAAGGGTGTGCCATGAAACGCGGTAATCAAATTTTTGAAGAATTTCAGAAAAACATGCAGGAGCTTATTTCCAAAAGCCCAGCTGCCGATATTGAAAAAAATGTAAAGGCATTCATGTCGCAAGGCTTCTCAAAGCTGGACCTGGTTACCCGTGAAGAGTTTGATATTCAAGTGGCGATGGTTGACAAATTGCGTGAACGCATCGAAGCGATGGAAGCCCAAATCAAGGCGTTTGAAGAAAAAAACCAATAATCGTGTTTTTAACGATTGATAAAAAGGCCCCACAGGGGCTTTTTTAATGCCTATTGCCCGCATAATACAGCGCTGTTGCAGGAGTATTTATGACGTTAGCTGTATTAAAAAGCTGTGCCATTGCCGGTATGCATGCTCCAGAGGTGCGGGTAGAGGTCCATGTGGCACCGGGTTTGCCAGCCTTTAATATTGTGGGTTTGCCTGGCACTGGCGTTAAGGAAAGTCGTGAGCGGGTGCGTTCGGCCTTGCTCAGTAGCGGTTATCAGTTTCCGGCCGGCCGTCTTACGGCTAATTTGTCACCGGCTGATTTGCCAAAAGACTCGGGCCGCTTTGATTTACCCATAGCCTTGGGTGTTTTGCTGGCTAGCGGGCAAATAACCATGCCTGTCGAACAGGCCGTTGCAATGCTGTCCAAAACGGTTTTTGCCGGAGAGCTTTCATTAACCGGTACCTTAATTCCCGTTGCCGCACCTTTGGTAATAGGGCTGTCGGTGTATCGGCAAAAAATCAAGAATGCGGTGCTGGTCCTGCCTAAAGAAAATGCGGCGGTTGCTGCGCATATTCAGGGTTTGAATGTGTTGGGGGCCAGTACCCTGAAAGAAGTTGCCGATTTTCTGGCGGGTACGGCCAATCCCAAGTATGAGGCCGCCAGGGCAATCACCAGTAAAGAAAAAGTGGATTATCCCTGCCTGTCAGATATCAAGGGGCAGCCACTTGCCTGTCGTGCGCTTGAGATTGCTGCTTCGGGTGGTCATGGGTTGCTCATGTCAGGTTCGCCAGGGGTGGGTAAAAGCATGTTGGCGCAGCGCTTGCCCGGTTTGTTACCCGCACTTTCCAGTCAGCAGTTGTTGGAAGTGACTGCGGTGCAAAGCCTGTCGCAACGTGAAATGCGCATGTCCATGCAAAGGCCATTCAGGTCCCCGCATCATTCTGCCTCTATGGTTTCCCTGATTGGGGGAGGGGCCCAGGCAAAGCCCGGTGAAATCAGCATGGCCCACCATGGCGTGCTGTTTCTGGATGAATTGCCTGAATTTGACCGAAAAGCACTGGAGTCTTTACGTGAACCAATGGAGAGAGGGGAGATTTGTATCACCCGATCCAGTCGTTCGGTGGTTTATCCGGCACAATTTCAATTAATTTCCGCCATGAACCCTTGCCCTTGCGGGTATCTGGGACATGCCAGCAAAGCCTGCATTTGTACCCCTGAAAAAATCAACCGTTATCAGGGCAAGTTGTCGGGACCCTTGCTGGACCGGATTGATATGCAAATTACAGTGCACCCTTTTCGCGGTGACTGGGAAACAGCACAGGCGGCTGAGCCATCAGTACTTGTCAAAGAAAGGGTGGCGCGTTGCCAGGCTCTTCAGCAGGCGCGGCAAGGCAAGTTGAATGCGCACCTAGACGCTGGCGATATGGGCCAGTATTGCCAGCTGGACAGTGCCAGCAATAAGCTCATTCAGCAAGCCTGCAATCGGTTTAGCTGGTCTGTCAGGGTGATGCACCGGGTATTGCGGGTTGCCCGTACCATTGCCGATATGACGGGGAAAGAAGCTATTGATAGTGCCGCGTTATCAGAAGCCATCAGCTATCGCCAGCAAATGGATTAACTGTATTGGGAATGCAGATCAAAGCCGGTAAAAATACTTGAGTTGATTTTTGCCTACACAATCGGGGTTATTTTCGATATATATTAGACAATAAAACAAAAAGCATCGTATAATCAATGGTTTCCTGCAACCTCTTAGGTTTGCCTTATAGAAAGCGTAAGCAAGCTGGCTTAAAACAAGCTTTTAATGGTGGTCGTTAAAACCCGCCTTTAAAGCCATTGGCGCCCTTGTGGGTAGCCGGCATTATTGTTTACCAGTTCTTTTATGGGCTAAATTCGAACGAAGTCTTGCAAGGGAATTGATTAGGGTTTTGCAAGTTCCGGTATCTCATCGGGCACCTTTAATCAGCATTATTGGGTTATAACATGCCAAAAATGAAAACCAAAAAAGGCGCTTCCAAGCGCTTTAAGGTTCGCGCTGGTGGATCTATCAAGCGTGGTCAGGCGTTCAAACGTCACATCCTGACCAAAAAAACAACCAAGAACAAACGCCAGTTGCGTGGTTCTACTGCAGTTCACGATTCAGACGTGGCTTCAGTCAAGGCAATGTTGCCTTTCGCTTGATAGGAGAATAATATGCCTCGCGTAAAACGCGGTGTTACCGCACGTGCACGTCACAAAAAAGTTATTGCTGCTGCTAAAGGCTATCGTGGCCGCCGCGGTAATGTATTCCGCATTGCCAAACAGGCAGTAATGAAAGCCGGTCAGTATGCTTACCGTGACCGTCGCAACAAAAAACGCACATTCCGTGCACTCTGGATTACTCGTATCAATGCTGCTGTTCGTGAGCATGGCGTTACATACAGTGTCTTTATTGCCGGCCTTAAAAAAGCGGCAATCGAATTGGACCGTAAAGTTCTGGCCGATATGGCTGTTAACGACAAAGCCGGTTTTGCCGCTGTTGTTAACCAAGCTAAATCTGCCCTGGAAGCCTAAGATCCAACAGTTGTAAATTAATTGCTGTACCCAACAGGCGGGGCTCAATATGGGTCCCGTTTGTTTTTTTAACGAATGGTAATTTCATGACACAGTCGCTCGATGAACTTATAAGCCAAGCCCAGGAAAAATTCGCAGAAGCGGCCGATGCAGCCGCCCTGGAAAATGAGAAAGCTAAATTTTTAGGTAAAAACGGTGTAATTACCGGCCTTATGAAAGGTCTGGCAAAGTTGGCGCCCGACCAAAAACGAGCAGAAGGTGCCCGTATCAACCAGGCCAAGCAACAAGTTGAAGCTTTGCTTAACGAGCGCCGTGATGAATTTGCCAAAGCTGAACTGAATAAACGTTTGGCAGCAGAAACCATTGACGTTAGCCTGCCCGGCAGAGGGCGTTCAAAAGGCGGCATTCATCCTGTTATCCAGACCTGGCAGCGTATTGAAGAAATTTTCCGCTCAATCGGTTTTGAAGTGGCTGATGGCCCTGAAATTGAAAATGACTGGACTAATTTTACCGCCCTGAACAACCCCGAGAATCATCCGGCCCGTTCAATGCAAGATACTTTCTATGTGGACATGGAAGATGCGGGCGGCCTGCCTTTGTTGCTACGCACCCACACCAGTCCCATGCAGGTACGTTATGCCCGCATGCACAACCCCCCCATTAAAGTGATTGCCCCCGGCCGCACCTATCGTGTCGATAGCGATGCCACACACTCTCCCATGTTCCATCAGGTAGAAGGGTTGTGGATTGCCGAAGACATTTCTTTTGCCGACCTGAAAGGGGTGTACACCAATTTTCTACGTGCGTTCTTTGAAACCGAAGACTTGTGCGTGCGTTTCCGTCCTTCATTTTTTCCATTCACGGAACCCTCTGCCGAAATTGACATGATGTTTACTTCCGGGCCCAACCAGGGCCGTTGGCTGGAAATTTCCGGTTCGGGTCAGGTGCATCCCACCGTGGTGAAAAATTACGGGCTGGATCCCGAAAAATACATTGGCTTCGCCTTTGGTTCAGGCATCGAACGTCTGACCATGTTGCGTTATGGCGTTAACGACCTGCGCCAGTTTTACGAAGGTGATCTCCGCTTCCTGAGCCAGTTCAACCGCTAAGTTGGCGGGCAGTTCAGGCAGTCATCCCATCCATTGCAAAGAAACGAATTATTATGTTATTTCCAGAATCCTGGCTCAGATCATTGGTTAATCCGGCCATCAACACAGAAGAATTGTCCCACCGCCTGACCATGGCCGGTCTAGAAATTGAAGATACCGCACCGGTTGCGCCGCCATTTACAGGCGTGGTGGTTGCCCAGATTGTTGAAATTGCTCCCCACCCCAATGCCGACAAACTTCGTATTTGCCAGGTTGATGACGGCTCTGGCGAGTTGTTGCAGATTGTTTGTGGTGCACCCAATGCCGCTAAAGGCATTAAAGTGCCATTGGCCAAAATAGGGGCCGTGTTGCCGGGTAATTTCAAAATCAGTAAAGGCAAGCTGCGGGGTGAGGTGTCTTTTGGTATGTTGTGTTCTGCTCGGGAACTGGGGCTGTCCCAGGATCATGATGGTTTGCTGGAACTGGATGCATCTGCCATTGTTGGTCAGGATATTCGCCAAACCCTGGATCTTGATGATACCGTTTTTGAAATCAAGCTAACGCCCAACCGTGCAGATTGTCTTTCCTTGCATGGGATTGCCCGTGAAGTGTCGGCACTTACCGGTGCGCCCGTCAAGCCTTATGATTTTTCTCCGGTAGCGGTTTCCCTTGATGACAGGCTGGCAGTAACTGTGCAGGCCCCCGATTTATGTGGGCGCTTTGCCGGTCGTGTCATTAAAGGCGTAAATGCCAAAGCGGTAACACCCGCCTGGATGAAATCCCGTCTTGAAAGGGCTGGGCAGCGTTCGGTTTCCATCTTGGTGGATATTTCCAACTACGTCATGCTTGAATTGGGGCGTCCCACTCACGTTTTTGACCTGAATAAAATCAATAGTGACCTGGTGGTCCGCTGGGCCAAAAAAGGTGAATCACTTAAACTGCTTAATGGCCAGACGGTAGCGCTGGACGAAGAAGTGGGTATTATTGCTGCTGGCAATACGATTGAAAGCCTGGCCGGTATCATGGGGGGCGATGCGACAGCGGTTAGCCTGGAAACCACGGATATCTTCGTTGAAGCTGCCTTTTGGTTTCCGGAAGCGATTGCCGGTCGTAGCCGCCGCTTTAAATTCAGCTCAGAAGCCAGCCATCGTTTTGAACGCGGGGTTGATTTCCAGAACGTGGTTGAGCACCTGGAATATATTTCTAGCCTTATTCTTGACATATGCGGTGGCCTGGCAGGTCCGGTAGAAGATCAAATTATCAATCTGCCGCAGCGCAATCCGGTATCCATGCGGGTTGCCCGCTGTCGTAAAATTCTTGGCATTCAGGTAGATACTGCCGAAATTGAAAAAATCTTTACGCAGTTGCAATTGCCTCACACCTTTGATGGTGAGGTATTCACGGTAACGCCGCCTTCATACCGCTTTGATATTGAAATTGAAGAAGACCTGATTGAAGAAGTGGCCCGCATTTATGGTTTTGAGCGGATTCCCGATAATCCTCCCAAAGCTTTGGCGGCCATGCTGCCAAGCAACGAAACCCGCCGCAGCGAGCATGATATGCGTTATGTCATGGCCGATCTTGACTACCAGGAAGTGGTTAACTTCAGCTTTGTTGAAACAGGCTGGGAAAGCAATTACATGGGTAATCAAAACCCCATTAAACTGCTTAACCCGATTGCCAGCCAGTTGGCCGTTATGCGTTCTGGCCTGATTGGTGGTTTGATTGCCAATATTTGTCATAATGCCAAGCACAAGCAAAGCCGTGTACGGGTGTTTGAGTTGGGTCGCGTATTTCGTCGGGATGCATCGGTAAAAGATGGTGACCTGACGGTGGCCAATATCAGCCAGCCTTTGCACCTGGCGGGTGCGGCATGGGGCCCTGCGGTTCCCGAGCAATGGGCAGAGCCGGTGCGTCAGGTTGATTTTTTCGATGTCAAGAATGATGTTGAAAACCTGTTTGGAAAAAAAGCAAAACTGTTAAGGTTTGTGGCGCAATCGCATCCTGCCCTGCATCCTGGCCGTAGCGCGGCTATTTTGCTGGATGGCAAACAAATTGGCTTTATTGGTGAATTGCATCCGCAGTGGGTACAAGACAACGAGCTGGTGCATGCACCCGTGGTTTTTGAAGTCGCGCTTGATGCGCTGGCCCATGTGGCCTTGCCCGAAGTGAATAACCTGTCCCGTCAACCGCTGGTGATTCGCGACCTGGCTGTGTGGGCGCCGGTTGATTTGCCTGTTCAGGCAATTTTGGATACGCTTGCTTTGCACCAGAAAGAATTGCAAGAACTTGATATCATTAAGGAAGTTTCTTTATTTGATGTTTGGCGTGATGTAAAATCTGAATCTGGCGATCGTAGTCTTGCTTTCCGTTTTGTACTTCAGGATCCGCAGACAACGCTGGAGGAAACACGGGTTGAACAATGCATGGCATCTGTTCTGAATGTTTTGGTTAAAGCACATAATGTGCGTCAACGCTAGGCAAAATTAAAATGGCAGAAGTAAACACTACCCTTACCAAGGCTGAACTGGCTGAAATGTTATTTGATCGTGTTGGACTGAACAAGCGTGAAGCCAAAGATATTGTCGATACTTTTTTTGAAGAGATTCGCGAGTCTCTGGCAAAGGGTGAGCCTGTAAAACTGTCCGGTTTTGGCAACTTTCAGGTACGTGACAAACCGGCTCGTCCGGGGCGTAATCCGAAAACCGGAGAGGTGATTCCCATTGCGGCGCGTCGTGTCGTCACGTTTCATGCAAGCCAAAAGCTTAAGGCAATTGTTGAACAGGGTGACGCGTACAATCCAAATTCTGAATATGCACTTCAGGACTAAGGTGTATTCCATAAAAAATCATTTGGGTTTACAATCAAGCGATGAATCAAAAAGCCAATACCACTTCGACCATCTTGCCACCCATTCCGGCAAAACGTTACTTCACCATTGGTGAGGTTTCCGAATTATGTTTGGTAAAACCACACGTTTTACGCTATTGGGAACAAGAGTTTACCCAATTGAATCCTGTTAAAAGACGTGGCAACCGTCGCTATTACCAGCATCACGAAGTACTGTTAATTCGTAAAATTCGTGATTTGCTGTACGAGCAGGGTTTTACTATTAATGGCGCACGTAATCGCTTGGGCGATGCACGCGATATCCCGCGCGACCAGGATGCCGCGGTGCGTCTTTCTGGTGCAGAGCTTCAGTCGTTGCGCACTGAATTGGGTAATATTGTAGGCATGTTCAATAATTTGCTTAACGACCGCGCCTAAACTTGTAAAACCGCACATTAAAAAAACGGGCATATGCCCGTTTTTTTGTTTCAGCATCAATTTTTTATTTAATAGGCTGAAGGTGTGCAAGCCTTGCCAGCCAAGCGAAGAAAACGACCTGTTTAACGGTCCATAATCAGGATATCCCGGTTTACATTATTTATATTGGTATGACCGCAGAATGCCATGCTGATATCCAGCTCATTGGCAATAATTTCCAGCGCGCGGGTAACACCATCAAGGCCATAGGCACCTAAACCATACAGGAAAGAGCGGCCAATTAATGTGCCTTTGGCACCCAGGGCAATGGCACGCAATACATCTTGTCCCGAACGGATGCCGCCATCCAGCCAGACTTCGGTTTGGCCGCCATGGTTTTTAACGGCTTCAACAATATCGGGCAGGGCGGTAATGGTAGAGGGCGCACCATCCAGCTGGCGTCCGCCATGATTGGAAACCACAATGGAATCAGCGCCGCTATCTGCTGCATGCAAAGCATCTTCCTTATCCATGATACCTTTAATAATAAGCTTGCCGCCCCATTTCTTTTTAATCCATTCCACATCGTCCCAGCTTAAGCTGGGGTCAAATTGCTCGGCAGTCCAGGAAGCCAGCGAAGACATATCGCCCACCCCTTTGGCGTGACCCACAATGTTGCCAAAGGTGCGGCGTTTGGTTTGCAACATATGCCAGCACCACTCTGGCTTAAGGGCCAGATTCAGTAAATTTGCCAAGGTGGGTTTGGGGGGGGTAGATAAACCGTTCTTGATGTCTTTATGGCGTTGACCCAAGACCTGCAGGTCTAGCGTTAGCATCAGGGCAGAACAATTGGCCGCCTTGGCCCGGTCAATCAGGCGTTCTATATAATCTTTATCGCGCATGACATACAGTTGAAACCAGAAAGGGGCTGATGTGTGGGCGGACACATCTTCAATAGCGCAAATGCTCATGGTGGAGAGCGTGAAAGGAATACCGAAGCGTTCTGCCGCCTTGGCAGCCAGAATCTCGCCATCGGCACGTTGCATACCGGTTAAGCCGGTTGGGGCGATGGCCACGGGCATGGCGGTGTTAATGCCAATCATTTTGGTTTTCAGGCTGCGGCCTTCCATATTCACGGCAACACGCTGGCGGAATTTTATTTTCTGGAAATCGCTTTCATTGCTGCGATAGGTGGATTCTGTCCAGGATCCGGAGTCGCAGTAATCGTAAAACATTTTAGGGACTTTGATTTTGGCAATGCGTTTAAGGTCTTCAATACACGTTATTTTTGCGAGATTTGCCATTAATAATACCTATGGAAGAGTCAACTTTAAAGGTTCAATTTTATACTGTTCTGCCTGAGCCGTCATACAAGGTCCATCAAAATGAAACATCCTGCTTTTTTAGGGCAGGATGCAGGCAAGTACTGATATGTGTGGGCATATGCGTATATAAAGACACCATCCATCATGGCGGGTGCTGGTGCCCAATGCCCCTAGTTGCCTGGCGCCCAGCGCATCACATTACTGACCCGGGCATTGCCTTTAAGGCTAAAAGCGCTGCTGTGAGTCTGGTTGTTATAAGTGGCTTTCAGGTTATAGGCGCCATCGGGCAATTTAATATAAAGCAGCGGGCCGGTATTGTTGGCTTCAAATACCGTTTGCTTGTTCTGGTTGGTAATGACCACATGTACAGCGCCCAGATAAGCACCATCATTAGCGGCAAAGGTTAAATGCACATTGTAATTGTTGGATTGTGCCTTGAACAGGTCCCGCTGCATTCCCCCACCTGAACCTTAATGGTTAGGTGGCGGGTCAAGGCGGGAATCTTTGCCGGAGGTGGTTTGTTGGTCAATGTCGTGTCTGACGGTTTCCGGTGTGACCGCCCCTGCGGAAGCGACAAAATAGGCCCGATGCCGGAAATACGGCTTCCCGTAAAACCGGTTTAACCCGTCTCCAAAGCGGTTATGTACCGTATAAT
>JAVESC010000134.1:0-5679 GCA_034006805.1 Advenella sp. | reverse complement strand
ACCGTGTCCTGTTCCCGGCTATTTTGCTGTTTTGTACCATTGGCGTATATTCATTGAACTACAACGTGTTTGATATTTATGTCATGGGTATCTTCGGCATCGTCGGTTACATCTGGACCAAACTCAAATGTGAAGGTGCGCCTTTGCTGCTGGGTCTGGTGTTGGGCCCGATGATGGAAGAAAACTTTCGCCGCGCGCTCTTGCTGTCCCGTGGTGACTTCCTGACCTTTGTTGAACGCCCGCTATCGCTCACGCTGTTATTGATGGCCGCAGGTCTGGTGATTCTGGTCGCCCTGCCATCCATCCGCAAGAAACGTGAAGAAACGTTTGTCGAAGAGGAATGAAGATAGTTAATTGGCTGTTTGCTGGCAAATAAACCTTGCCATGCAAAAAAACGCCCTTGATGTCATTCAGGCATCAAGGGCGTTTTTTTGTTCGGACTGGCAATATAAAGCGTGAATGTTTAAGCAATTGTGATAAGATAGTAATCAATTACTATCTTCAAGGTGATATATGGAAACCACGGGCAAGAAACTGACTGCGGCCGAGCGCAAGTCAATGACTGTTACTTCAGTTGTTGAACTGGCGGGTGTTCTTAATCCAGCAAATATCACAACTGCCGCCATTGCCAAAGAAATGAATTTGACACAGGGCGCCTTGTTCCGTCACTTTTCCAATAAAGAGGCCATCTGGGAGGAGGTGATGACTTGGGTTGAGCAAACCCTTTTCGGGCGGGTCATGAAAGCGATAGAGAGTAATCCACATTCTGCGGTGGCAGCACTGGAAAGCGTATTCATGCAGCATGTTGATTTTGTGCTTACCTACCCAGGGGTACCCAGGATCTTGTTTGGTGAATTGCAGCATGTCGAAGCCACACCCGCCAAGCGGATTGTTCAGGATTTAATCCAACGCTATGGAGAGCGCATCAAGCAGTTGCTTGAGCAGGGTAAGGCACAAAAAGAGATTGTTTTCGATCTGGATTCGGGGGCAGCGGCAACCCTGTTTGTAGGTACGCTCCAGGGTTTGGTGATGCAATCCCTGCTTGCGGGTGAGATTCAATTAATCAATAAAAATGCCCAATCGGTGTTTGCTTTGTATCTACGTTCAATCAGGAGCTAAAAATGGCCAGAATTTCCATGCGGTCAAGAAAACTGGGTCTGTTGCTGATCATTTTGCCCCTGTTGGTTTTATTTGCTTATGTGGTAATCCGTACTGGCCCTCTGGCACCGGTACCGGTTACGGTCACACAGGCCAAAATCCAGGCGGTTTCGCCAGCGGTGTTTGGGGTCGGGACGGTCAGTGCCCGTTCCACGTATAAAATTGGCCCAGTCATGACGGGCAGATTGCTTGATGTATCGGTCAATGTCGGTGACAGGATCGATGCGGGGCAGTTGCTTGGGGAAATGGATCCGGTTGATCTTGATGAGCGGATCCGTTCCCAGGAAATAGCGCTTAAACGGGCTGGTTTGCAGCATACTCAGGCCAAAGTCAAATTTGAACATGCCGGTGTGCAGCTTAAGCGTTACCGTAAATTGTTCGCTTCGCGTTCAAGCAGTGAAGAAAGCCTGAATATTATGGAACAGGAGTATCGGGTTACGCAGGCAGGGCTTGATGCGGCGGCAGAAGATATTACCAAGGCAAGGGCTGATCTGGATGCCTTGATGAACCAGAGAAAATCACTGCGATTGATTGCACCTGCCGGCGGCATCGTGACCTTGCGCAATGTGGATCCCGGTTCTACGGTGGTTGCGGGGCAGGCAGTGCTTGAAATAGTTAATCCGGCAGAAGTTTGGATTGAGGGCCGTTTTGATCAATCCAGTGCCATTGGACTAGCGGCCGATTTGCCAGCCAGTATTGTGTTGCGTACGCGCGGACATGAAGTGTTCCCTGGCAAAGTATCACGAATAGAGCCGAAGGCGGATATGGTTACTGAGGAAATGCTGGCAAAAGTGAGTTTCGTTTCTTTGCCTGAACGGATCCCCTCGTTGGGAGAGCTCAGTGAGGTAACGGTGCATTTGCCTGAAATACCCGGTTTTGTGGTTATTCCCAATGCTTCACTGGTGCGGGTAGGGAACCGGCAGGGTGTCTGGCGGGTAGTTGATAAAAAGTTGCAGTTTGTTCCCGTGGAGCTCGGTGTGATGGATCTGGACGGCAATGTGCAGGTCATGTCGGGGATACAGGAAGGCGACCAGGTTGTTGTATATAGAGAGAAAGCGTTGACGGCCAATAGCCGGATCCTGATTTCCGATCAAATTCCAGGGGTGGCAAATGATTAACCTGGCTTCCCGGGATATCTTGCACTCTTGGGGTAAATTTATTTTTACAGGTATGGGGTTGGGTCTGCTTATCGGGGTTACCCTGGTTATGGCGGGCGTATACCGGGGACTGGTTAGCGATGGCAAATCATTGCTGGACAATAGTGGAGCCGATGTCTGGGTTGTGCAACAGGATACACTGGGTCCCTATGCAGAACCTTCAAGCCTGAATGATGATGTGTATCGTGGCATCCTTGGTATTCCTGGTGTTGAACAGGCAACTAATATTACCTACCTGACCATGCAGGTTCGTCATAATGATACGGACGTTCGTGTGATGGTGGTAGGGATTGCGCCGGGAATGGCTGGAAAAACACCCGGCTGGCCCCGGTTTCTGGTGGCGGGGCGGCATATCACGCGCAGTCATTATGAAGCTGTTGCGGATATCGCCACTGGCTTGAAGCTGGGCGATAAGATAACTTTGCGTCGTAACCAATATACGGTTGTTGGTTTGACCCGGCGCATGGTGTCTTCAGGTGGTGACCCGATGGTGTTTATTCCCCTGAAGGACGCTCAAGAGGCCCAGTTCCTGAAAAATAACGAGGCCATCTGGCTGGATCGGCGTAAAACGCAGGCCAATCCCGAATTCAATCGGCCGAATGTGCCCGGTTTGCTTGACAGCATTCTTACCTCAAGAACCAGTAACCTGTCGGTCAATTCGGTGCTGGTGACCTTAAAAGAGGGAGTTGATCCGGTGCAGGTCATCACCAACATAGAACGCTGGAAATACCTGACGGCTTACGGGCGGGCAGATATGGAAGATATCCTGGTCGGTAAAATGATTGCCACATCAGCACGTCAGATTGCCATGTTTCTGATTATTCTGGCGGTCGTGAGCGCTGCGATTGTCGCTTTTATTATTTATACGTTAACGATGGATAAAATACGGGAAATTGCGGTGTTAAAGCTGATTGGTACCCGAAATTTCACGATCGCATCCATGATTGTGCAACAGTCCGTGGTGCTGGGTATTATCGGATTTGTGGTGGGTAAAATCACCTCCAGTTTTTCTGCGCCTTATTTTCCCAAGTATGTCCTCATCATGCCCGAAGATTCAATCATGGGTTTTGTGGCGGTGATGATTATTTGCATATTGGCCAGCCTGGTGGCGATTCGCATGGCATTGCGGGTTGATCCGGCTGAAGCGGTTGGGGGGTAATGTTAATGTCACAACGTGTTGGTGGTGTCAGGATCGAGAACCTGAAAAAGCAGTATGGACAGGGGGAAAATGCATTCCTTGCCCTTAAAGACGTGAATATGCAGGTTGCGCCCGGAGAAGTGGTAGGGCTTATCGGTCCATCGGGTTCGGGCAAAAGCACCTTGCTTAAATGCCTGGGGGCTATTATTGATCCCACCGAGGGAGTCATGAAGCTGGGTGATCAGGTCATTTATGACCAGGGTTGGAAAGTGCGTGATTTGCGCGCCTTAAGGCGCGATAAAATCGGTTTTGTCTTCCAGGCCCCTTATCTTATCCCGTTTCTTGATGTGGTCGATAATGTGGCTTTGCTTCCTATGCTGGCCGGCGTGCCCAATGGCCAGGCAAGGGAGAAGGCCTTGCATTTGCTGGAAGCGCTTGATGTGGCGCATCGGGCCCAGGCGATGCCCTCCCAGTTGTCCGGTGGTGAGCAGCAGCGGGTTGCCATTGCCAGGGGCCTGGTTAACCGGCCACCGATTATTTTGGCTGACGAACCGACTGCCCCTTTGGATAGCGAGCGGGCACTGGCGGTTATCCGTATCCTGAATGACATGGCCCGCGAGTATGAAACCGCTATTATTGTCGTGACGCATGATGAGAAAATCATTCCCACTTTCAAGCGTATTTATCATATCCGGGACGGGATTACCTATGAAGAGGCCGGGCAGGGGCGTCCCATCAATTGAGGGACGCTGTTGTTACGCTGTTTTTTCTTTTTGCCAGAAAACATCCTGGCGCCCGGCTTCTTTGTTAAGGATACGGGCAAGCATGAAAAAATAATCGGACAGGCGGTTCAGGTATTGCCTGCCGACATCGCTTAGGGGTTCGCGTTGGTCGAGGGCAACCAGACTGCGTTCCGCCCGCCTGCAAATGCTGCGGCAGGCATGAGACAGGCTGGCTTGCCGTGTGCCCCCCGGCAGAATGAATTCTTTCAAGGGAGGCAGTTCAGCCAGTGATTGTTCAATTTCGGTTTCCAGAAAATGTACATGGCTTTCTGTCAGGGCAGAATAACCGGGTACACACAGCTCTGAGCCCAGGTCAAATAAATGGTGCTGAATGCGCTCCAGCGCGGCCTGGACGCTAGTAGGCAGTGGTTCGCAAGCAAGCAAGCCGATAAAGCTGTTGAGTTCATCAACCTGGCCAATCGCTTCAATGCGGGCATCATCTTTGGCAATACGGGAGCCGTCTCCCAGACTGGTTGTACCGGCATCACCCGTTTTGGTCACGATCGAGGTTAAACGGTCAGGCATGATAGATCCTTGTTCAGGCAGTTGATGGTGGGGCAAATAAAAAAGCCATCAAAAGATGGCTCTTTGTTATGCCGCCAGAAAATTATTTCTTCTCTTGGGGAATAATGGTGACGGGGCAAACGCCAGCATTGATGATGGCGTAGCTGACACTGCCCAGCACACCGCTGAAGACGGGGTTGGTGCCTCGTGAGCCCATGACGATCAATTCAATGCGGTCGTCACCTTTGGCGCTGTTGCGAACTTCTTCAACAATACGTTCTTTGGGGTCACCGATATCCAGTTTAAGATTGTAAGGAACTTCAGACGCTTTCAGTTTGTCTTCAACGCCTTCGGTGGCTTCCTTGAAGAGCTGCTGCTGGTATTCTTCAAGGTCTGATTTATTGAAGAATGTTTTGGCATGAACGGTTCTGAAACTGGGTTGAACGTTAAGCAGTAGAATTTTAAAACTGGATACTTTTGCCAGGGAAATTGCCCAGTCTAGCGCCTTGACTGCGTTGGACGAACCATCGAAGGGGACTAATATTGTTTTTGCCATTCATTGCTCCAAAGTTACTGTTATATTTTCAAGTCGAATTACAAGTACAACTCACATTCTAACGTAGTTTTTTGCCAAGACAAATGAAATGCCTTTAGGCCTGTAAAGTAATTCATTTACTCTTTTTTAGCGTAATTTTGTGTACTATAAAACTATGGTTTTTCTTGTCTATAAGGAGTTTTCATGAAAAAAATGCTACTGGCGGCAACGCTGTGTTTTGCCGGTGTACTGGCGGCTGGCCCGGTATTGGCACAGACTGTGGCCAGTGCCACCGGAGAGGTGCGTCGGATTCAGGCAGATAAAGGGAAAATCGCGATTAAACATGGGGTGATTGCCGAGTTGAAATTGCCAGCGATGACATTAATTTATAATATAGATACGGTT
>JAVESC010000022.1:0-35559 GCA_034006805.1 Advenella sp. | reverse complement strand
TGGTGGATGCGTCATTGCCCACCTGCCGAACGATGAAGGCATTTTCAATGTACTGCCAGTTCTTGATTGCAGTGTCAGTGATTCCAGTGTCAGTGATTCCAGTGGGAACCGTGTCACCAATGGCGGTGTAGCCAGCGGACGTGTCATCAGCGTAGACAGCTTCATTGTTGCTGACGTAGCTTTGATAGTTGTTCACGTTCCAGCCGTCAACGAACTGCCAGCAATTGCCCCAAATGTTTTCAATGCCACGGTAGGACACCCACGGTGCGCCGTCAGCGGTATTGATGCCGCCTGACCCGTTGCCAATGATGTTGCTCAGTCCGTTGGGTTCGTGCGGTGACGAAGCTTGGTTGTTGCTGGATGCAGGATAAGAGCGGTCTACGTTGCCATGTCCAAGCACTGCTTGACTGTTCCATGAACCGTATTCTGTGATGAACAACATGATGACCGCCTGGTACTGCCAGAAGTCATAAAGCTGGAACCCTGCATTTTGTGCCAACGTGCGGAACTCGCCACGGGTCAGACCAACCATTGCGAAGTTGCCAGTTGCCACGGACGCCAGAAGGTCTTCACCCAGGTTCACACGGCTAGTGTTATTGTCCAGGTTCAGACCGTTGATGTATGCGCCAGCACTGGTGTCATACACAATTGCGTCATACGCACCAATGTAGGTCTTCAGCACCGCGCCACCTTCAAACGCCGGATGCAGGACGTATCCAGGCAACGGCACAGCAGACACAGACCACGTTGCAACCTGACCTTCAAAATCAGTGCGCACGTAGAACGGCTGAATTTCAACCATCACCTGACCGTCAGTGCCGTCAAGGTTTGCCGGTGTCACACCGTCTGCTTGCAGGGTGCTGTCAAATTCATCAAGGTAGTATTGAACGACACCAGCGGAATCAACCACGCAGCGGCGCATAGATTCATGCGCAGCCGTAGCTTTCGGGTCGCCTGTCCATGTATCGGTTGCCATGTTCCATGACACTGTGGCGGCTTCTTCAGCGTATACAACCACTTCCAAATCATCCACCCGCTGAACGGTTTCATCAATTGCACCCTGAACGTCAGTTGCCGTCAAAGTGCTGGCGGTGGGGTCATAGGACAGGTTGGCGGCTTCATGCGCGTCAGTGTCTTGCAAGTGCGCGTCAAATTCATGCTTGCGCACCGGATGCGCGGGGTCAGTTGCTTCACTTACTTTGAACGTGCCAGCCGCGTCACGCTTCGCCAGCGTTTCAGGCGTTGCATCGCTGGAAATGTCATCAGGTGACAGGACGCTTTCCCACTGTGCGCTTGCGCTGGTCGGTTCATCAGTCGGTTCATCCACTGCCGCAATCCAGATGCGCCCCTGGTGCAGACACGCAGAAGTACCAGCGTAGTACAGTTGGTTCTGATTCCATTCAGCAATGCCCACTTGATGCAGATATGCCAGCAACTGTGTGGCTGTGTACATTGCCGCGTTGAAGTCCTGCAACGTGGGTGAATCGGTTGCTGAAATAGTACCCCACCCGCGTTTGAATAGCGCGTTGATTTGCGCGGTCAGCGTGTCGTCAATAGTTTCAGTACCAAAGACAGTACGTTCCTGCCCTTGCGCTTCAGAAGCGAACGCTTCCAGGTTTCCGCCGTAGCGGTCAATCTTAGCCATTTATTAATCTCCGTGCGAAAATGCCGCCTTTTCTCGTAGGGTCAAAACGATCTGCAAAACCCCTGCTGTTCGGGTTGTTGCTGAACCCGAATGTTACACCTGGTTCTGCCAATATCACAAGGCTATAACGTACACCTTGCGGTTTGGGTAATAAGTTCAAACGCCGAATCAGGCGCAATTCATCAAGTGACACAGACGGACTGACGTACAGTGTCAGGCTCATGTCCTGATTGTCAACTACATAGGCACGCCCCGCAAACGCCTGATTGATTACATCCTGAATGCTGATTCGTTCGTCTGACGCAATATATGCACTGGTGACGTTCAGCGACACCTTAGCGCGTATCAGACGCCTGTACTGGTTGTCAGTCAGTTGCATGCTGGTGTACTGCGGTTCAAATCGCCGCGCAAAGGGTGCGCCTTCACGCAAAGCATTGAAGCGGTCTGCAAAACCCCTGCTGTTCGGGTTATTGTCAAAACCAAAAGCAATGCGCGGCAACACCATTGGAACAATGCGCGGTATACCTGCAATCTTGCCCAAGATATCCAATTGTTTACCGCGTGCATGGTCAAGGTCATATTCAACTTCAAAGGCACGCAGCAGGTCTACAATCTTTTGCCACGCACGCATCTTTAGTTGAATTTCCGCCCGTGCTTTTGGTTTCTCCCAATACTGCTTAATCAGCATCAGGGTGTACTGATCAACAATATTATTCATGGGATAACCTCATTGACAATCACGTTCGCCACGTTCAGTTCATACTTCTGGTCAAGTTCAGGGTCAAGCTTACCGTCAGTCCATGTTGCACCAGCGTCATCACTGATCATCAAGTCTGTGACGATGTAACCACTGCCAGCACCATAGGCGTTTTCATACAGTTCACCGGCCTGAATTAATTCACCGATAATCAGCGTGCGTTCCGCAATGTTCTGTTTTATCAGTTCCGTGTCAATCGGGTCATTGGTCTGCTTGCGTGTGGCAGTCAGTCGAACGTGTAGGTCAACGTAGCGGGGGCGGTCAAAGCGCATTAAATGCGTGATGAAGAATTCACTGCCGTTGGGGTGAATCAGCGTTTCCACGAATGTACCTGTCAGGTCACCCACCGTCTGGCACCCGCTGGTGCGGTGCTTGGTCAGCGTTTCTGCAATGTCGTCAATCGTACCATTCTCCACAACTGCCCACACGCTGTTTGCAGGTAGTCCCGTGATGGGGTCAGCGTTTGGCTGGTCATTCTCATACACCTGCAAGTCAGTGACGCCTGGAAGGTTCGCCAGACGTGCGTACAGACCACCCACGGTTGAATAGGCGGGGTTCTCAAGGCTACGGTTGCGCCGCTGTCTGAACTGCGGGTCTGTTTCTTCAGCACGCCCAGGCACTGCGTCAAACGCTGCCGTGATGCCGGTGACGCCACGCACAAACGTGACTTCTTCCAGTTCAGCACCAATGCCGCCCGTAATCGCGCCGAATTCTTCAGCATACAGTGTGACAGTGCCGTCCCCAGTCGGAAGCGTCACGGCTTCAGGTAGCAGCCACTTCTGACCCATTTCATCTTCTAGCGTGTAATCAACAGGCAGTGTCACAGGACGGTCTGTGGCAATGGTCAAATCCCACTGTGACCGCGTACCTGGACGCAGGAAG
Organism: Advenella sp.; assembly: GCA_034006805.1. Taxonomy (GTDB): domain Bacteria; phylum Pseudomonadota; class Gammaproteobacteria; order Burkholderiales; family Burkholderiaceae_B; genus Advenella. The sequence continues at coordinate 32,275 of JAVESC010000022.1, read as the reverse complement.
ATGCCGGATAACTTGGCAATCTTGCCCAAGCCCTGCCCGAATGCAAAATCAGGGTCAAAGCTGTTTGACAGCGCCATGCAGAATTGTTGCACGTCCAGAATAGCACGGGCTTCAATGCCCACCCGCTGCCCGTCTGGTGACTCTTGTGACAGGTTGATATCCTGTCCGTAAATGGCACGGTAGCCAGTCGCCAGTTCTTCAAATATTTCTTCAAACGTCTGGATGGCTACACCGTTACTTGTGAACTGTGGTTTCATAGTTCGATAGGCTCATTTATAGTTTGCTGGACGTTGAAGATATCTTCAAAGCTCAGATTGATAACGGCAGTGCGGTCACGGCGGTTGTGTTCCATTCCAATATGAAGAATGCGCACCACACCTTCAGTTGACAGTGTGACACGCTCCACTTCACGCAATACCTGTTCCCGACTGCCCCGCCGCCCCAGTAGTTCAATCCACGGAATGTTTGCGGTCACGTCAAGGAACCAGTCACCGGCAAAGGAACGAATCCGCGTTGCTACGTTCTGGCGGATTGCGTCACTGTCCTGAATATACACAGCAAGGCCGCGTCCAAAACGCCAGTCATTGTTGCGGTCAAGCCCTGACACCTTCATTGTCTGTTCTCCATTACTGTGGTGGACCAGTTGGGCCACCACTGTCATTCTCAGGGTGAACGTGCGTGCCAAACTCAATACCGCCAATTGAAGCGGCTGGAACCGTCAGTTTACCCGTGCAGTTGATATCACCATTCACCTTCAGATTGCCGTTGATGGTCACGTCACCGTTTACTGTCTGATTGCCCGTCTGCGTTCTATCACCGTCATGCACGTAGTCACCCTGCTGGTACGTGTCACCGATATGCGTAATCACTTGTGGTATCTGAATTGCAGCAGCAGCAGGATTGACACCCACTAGCGCAAAGCCGTCTGAATAATCGTGCATGCGCATTTCAAGCGGTGATTGAAAGTCAGCACCAGCATACCAGCGGTCAAAGCATCGTTCAGTAATCAGCAACAGGCAGTAATCACCTGGTGCGATAGGATGCGCCGTGTAGCTACCGCCGCCCTGCATGAACACAGGCGGCACTTCAATGAATTCAGGCAACGACACGGACACACCGTCAACCACCCGATTGATTACCGGCTGGCAGTTGATGGTTGTAGCGCTCACCACCGTCACCCGCGCTACCGTCATGGTGTGCAGGTTCGCCAGCGCTTCAAAAATCTTATCATCAAGTACCTGATACAGTTCTTCATTCATTAGCCACTACCTTGTAATTCGGTGCGTGTTTGGCGGTCACGGTCTGCATCCAGTCGTTTCCGGCATAACTACCAGAATAATTGATTTGTTCCATTCTATAAACACCATTCAAGTCTGGTGCTGTTTTACTTTCCAGTTTACACAGACCCGCAACCTTCAATGCCGGATTCATTACGGTCTGGAAAGTGACTTCACCCTTGCTTGATTGCGGTGTGTTCAGCAATCCTGTGCGTGCCGACACCAGCGGTGCAACGTCACTGCGTACTTCATCATTGCGCAACACGAAAGCTTGTTCATCATCAATGAAGAATCGTTCATCAGGGTCAAGCATGTTGGTTATCAGGCGTGCGCTGTTGCCCACCAGTACCTTGGGTCTTACCAGTTCGGCATGCTTGGTGATTGCACCTTCCTGTGTGTTCGGCATGTCACCAAGCGCTGCACGGATGGCCTGATCTTTACCCCGCACCACTACGCTGGTGAAGCTGTTCAGTGTGTCATTACCGCCGTCCAGGCATTCAATGGTGTTCACGAAGTCAGCACCTTCACGCGCATGCTCACCCTTGTGGACGGAACCACGAAACAGCAACTGAAGCTGTCCCTGATAACCTACTGACAATTCCAGCGGTATGTATTCTTTATCGTCTTCATCTTTAATCAGTGCCAGTCGGTTGGATTGCTTCAAGTTCCAGATTTTCACAATCAGCTTGTTCAGCGTTACGTCAGTGCTTTTGGTTGCACTGAAGGTAATCGCCATTGGGGGAATGATTGTCACCGCTTGACTGCCGACACCCACCGTCAGCCTGTAGTCACGCAGGAACCGCCGCACCGCCGTCACTGTGACACCTCAAGACCGCGCACCTGTTCCATTTCTTCAGGCGTGATGAAGTACAGTTCACAACGGCCTGTGTCAAAGTCATCACGTCTGAACGGGTCAATACCGCTGTCGTCAGTCAGCACCACCGTGAAGTCAAACGGGTAATTGAAGCCACGGATATGATGCACGTTCGCACTCAGCTTGATTCCCCGCTGAACCTTGCCGCGATAATCCACGCCCATAATCCAGATTTGCACCGCTGGCAAGAAACGCAGTTCCAGTCGCACTTGACCTTGTTCAATCAGCAGGGTGTGACGCTGGAACGGGTCTGCGGTGATGTTGTCTACTCTAATCATGTCATCGCCCGAATATGGCTGAAGCAAGTGAACGGGTCTGTGACTCGCCAGCCGCTTCAGCGGTCTTGTCTTGTACGCCTTGTTCAGTCGCACCCGCAACTGACGCCTGTGCCGCTGGTGCTGGTGCCTTGTAGAACTGCTGAATGTCAGTGTAAATCAGTTCTACAAAGTCCACTTTCTGCACCACCACTTCAAACCGAATTGATTCAGCCTGATTGTCACGGTTGATTGTCAGTGACGTGATTGCCATGTTGTCATGCGTGCGATATGCAGCGTCAACCGTAATCAACTGCTTGCCGTAGTACACCGATTCAAGGAAGTCCACGAACTGTTCACGCAATGGTTTACTTGATGCAGGCGGGTTGAACGTGTCAAACACGTTGCGCCCGATATTGATCAAACGGTCAGCACGGTCAACGGCATCCATGACGCTTTCACCAATACTGCGGATTCTCCCCAGTTGGGATTGCGTGCGTGCGGGAAGCAGTGCCACCACTTGACCCGCTGCACTGTCACTTGGAATGCCGAACGTCAGCGGGGGCGCAAGGCGGATATGCGTATCACTCACGTCACCGCTGATGGTGAACACCAGCGGGTCATTGATGATATGGTCAGTTGCAACACTGCCGTCTTCCAGCACCTGTGTTGGCACTTGCGCTGAATATGATGCTGCATCGCTGACACGGGCAAACAGGGTGAAGCCGCCAATACCGACTTCACCCGATACAGAATTGCCACCTGTCAGCGACTTAATGCGCCCCTGGATGAATTCCCGAATCACATTCCACCCCTGTTGCTCATTGTGCGTGAATCTTTCAACTGCTGCTGCAATGCGTCCTGCACCGCTGCACCAACCCGTTGCGGGTCATTCGTGGCAATATGAATTTCAACATTCTGCTCAATGTTGCTGTTCCATGATTGTTGTGTGGTGTCACGGTCTACCGCTTCATTGCGGTCAAAGCCAGCGGTCAGTGTACTGGCTGCTTCAGCTTCACGCCTGATTGTTTCTTCATCAACAGCGTCACCGCCGCCCCCACCAATCAGGCGAACTGCCCAATCAGGCAAGATATTCATCATCTTACTTTTCAGGTAATCAGTGACGCGCCCCCACATGCCCATGATGCCATCCAGCATCCGCCCGAACAGTCCGCTTATCCAGTCAATCCACGCCTGGAATGCGTCAGCCAGCGTATCAAGCGCCATTGTGAGTCCTGCAACAAGCAGGTTCGCAATGCCTTCAATCAAAGCCACGACACCATCACGCCATGCGGTGAACAGTCCGCCCCAAAATTCCAGCATGGATGATATGCCGTCAGTGATATGCCCCCATGCACCGCTGAAGTCACCCTTGATCAATGCCACGATGGCTTTGAACATGGACATGACCGCATCAACAGCGGGTGCGAACAGGCGAACAATCAGGTCAACCATTTCCATCACCGCCGACACGATAGCCTGAAGCGCGGGGCGAATGTCGATACCAAAGAACGATTCAAAGAAGTCTGCAATGACGGATTCACCACCCTGAAAGGCAACAATCAAATCATCAATGATCAGGATGGCGGCAACCAGTGCAGCGGTGATAAGCACGACCGGTGAAAGAACCACACTCATGACGCCACCGAATCCGATAGCGGCAACCTTGGCAATCACGAAGCCAGCGGCAATTGCAGCAAAGACAGGCCACATACGCTGAAGCATGCCAACAGTTGAAGTGACAACATCACCCAACCACGTCAGACCATTCACAATCAGGTCATGGTTGGCTTCCAGCAGTTCCACAAAGCGTTCAACAAGGTCACCCATCACAGGCGCAAAGCCCACGGCAACCATGTTCTGAACGCCCTGCATGCCAAACTTCAAGGTAGTCAGAGAATCATTGTAGGCGGCTACTGCGTCACCCTGTTCCTGTGTGGCAATGCCAAGCCGTTGCGCACGCGCACGCAGCCCGTCTATTTCATCACCGGTCAGTGACAGAAGCTGAATCATGGACTGATCAATGCCAAGCTTATCCAGCACGTTCATTCGCTCTGCTTCAGTCATGCCTTGCATTGATTCGGTCAAGTCCATCATGACTTCATCGGCGGCTTTGATTTCACCGTTGGCATTGCGGAAGCTGATGCCGAGTTTTTCCACAACTTCTTTTGCAGGGCCACCGCCCATCTGTTCAAATTCACCAATGCGCTTTGTCATTTCACGCACAGATGCACTGACAGCATCAAGACTTGACCCATTGACGGAAGCCGCGTAACCCAGTTCCTGAATGGATTCCAGCGCCACACCCGTTTCACGCGATAGCTGAACCATTGGGTCAAGCGAATCAAAGACACTACTTGCCCAGGCGAACATGGCACCAGCCGCCGCCGTGACGCCTGCTGCCATTCCACTAAGCAACTTGATGGAACTGGTCAGACCCTGATTAAAGTCCCACTGTGGCTTCAGGTCGCCTTCAAAACTAAATCGGGTAACGACTTCATTAACGACCGCCATTGCGTGCATTCTCCATCCTGTAGTGTTCAATGTCCGCCGTGATCATTTCAAATTCAATGATATCCAGCAGTTCCGGTGTGTCCAGCTCCTTCAGTTCCGCCAGCGTTCCGTACCCTGCCTTCACCAGCGCAAGGTACGTGAACATTTCATCACTTATATTGGTTTTTTGGATGAAGTTTTCTGCACCGCCACGGCTGGGGATTGTGAGGCGGTAACGCTGGCGGGCATGAAAGGGTAACTGAACACCGCCAGGGCAGTGGTCACGAACATCAGATAATCTTGCGGGTTGTCATCCCAGTGTTCTGGAAGCTTCGCCAGCAGACTGTCATCAAACGTGACGTGCGTATTGATGATCTGCTTTTCCAAACTCTTGAAAAGCGGGTCAACAAGGAAGCTGTGATTGCCCCGTTTGATTTCGTGCTGGATGGAAGTGAAGTATGCAAAAACAGATTTCCGCTGTTCGTGCCGCATCTTCAGGAAGTGATATTCACGCCCGTTGATTTCTGCAAAGCCATCATCATAGACGGCTTTGATCATTTCCATGCCTTGCTGTTCTTCAGTAGTGCGCATAATTCAGCCCTTACAAGTTGCGTTTTGCACGGCGGAACTGAATGGTGTATTCCATCATCCCATTGCTGTCCTGGTTGTTCTTGGTGTCGGTTGGTTGCGTAGTGAAGCTGCCAGCATCCAGCGTGTAGGACTCAGTGAAGTCCTGTCCGTCCCGCTGGAATGATTCCTTGGCAGAACCGTTGATGACAACAGGTGCAGCGCTGTTGACCCAACTTTGCAGCAGCACGTCATCAGAACCGTACTTCTGCACACGAACCACCAAGTTAAACACGTCACCGTCCATGCGGTTGTTGATGTTGACGCCAGTTGACGAATTGACACGGCCAGTTTTCGGGTTGACCGGTGTCAGAGTGATGAAGTCGCCTTCAGCGAATTGGGTGATACCAGCGCCGTTAAGAATCAGCGACGTGCTATCAGCAGCAAGTGAAATTACACTCATGATTCAGCCCTTATAGATTGAAGTTGATGATTACATCGACGCTATGAATCGCGCCAGCGTTCTTGACAGCAGCCTGCAACACAGGCGACTTGCGTTCTTGACGGTCAGATTGTGGCTGGTCTGCCAAACGTCCAGCAATCCAGTAGAAACCGTTTTCCTCAATGTTGCGCAGGAAGGTTTCAATGTCACCGAAGCTGTCAGGACTCGACCACGTACCTGGTGCAAACACACCGGCACGCACAAAGCCGCGTGTGGTCTTTTCACCCTGGTCAATCAGCTTGTTCACACCGTCGCGGGTTTGCGCAATCTTGGTGCCAGTCAGCTTCAGCAGGTTGAACATGTCAGTCTGCACCGCATCCACAAACGCTGTCAGGTTGTAGACGTTATCAACAAAGTCATTGGCGTGACTGGTCAACACCACCGGCACGTCTTTGACGCTGGTGTAAATGTCCAGACCCACGCGCTTGGCATTGTTGATTTCCGTCTGGCTGTATTCTTCAGCAGGCACCGCCAGGGTCTTCAGGTTCATCGTGATAGCGCTGTTCTCAGCGTTGAAGTTCACGGTGTGCGTGCGTGCCATGTAGGTCACTGCCAGCTTACGGTTGCCTGACTTGCTGTACAGACAGCGGAAGTTGCTTTGACCAGACAGACACACCTGCCACACTGGGTTAATGGTGTCAATAGTCAGATAGCTGGCACCAGTGAAGACGTTGTAGAAAATAACGCTGTTGGCACCCGCCCATGCGGCAATGGTCGGCACTTCGTTATCAAGCACAAGGTCAATGAAACACACGCCCTTGTAATTCACTTCAGACTTCAGCACGCTTAGTGCTTCAAGCTTGGTTTCAGCAGGCAGTGTTTCTTCATCAAAGCCTTGACGCAGGAACGCGCCAGAACCGTCAGACAGACCAAGAATGTTGCCGATGAACTCACCCGCACCTTCTTCAGTGAAGTAGCCAAGAACGGACGCTACACCCGTGCTGCTGCTGGTCAGAATAAAGCGGCCATTTTCATGCACGAAGTCAGCACCGGCAATTTCCGTATTGATCAGCGTTGCAACGTCATCAAAATCAACAGCAGTGCGGAAGTCCAGACTTGCAACGGTCTGTTCAATGCCGTCAACATCAACGACAAAGGAACCATTGCTGATGGCTTGCAGCGCCTGCATGGTGGATGCTTCTTGCAACTGGGGGCCACGCAAAATAGCAGCGGTTGCCGCCACGGTTTCAGCAGCGCCACGGTGGAAGCCGATGATAAGCGTCCCGCTGAAGTTGACCGCGTTCGGCTTGGTGTCAAAGAACACGTTTGCATACTGTGACACTGCACTTGCAGTACCCCAGTCGGCTTCAACGGCTTTGCTGTCACGATACGCACGGTAGCGTTCAGCGGTGGACAGAACACCTTGTTCACTGGTCATGATGGCAACCACGTTCATGTTGTCACGGGCTGCTGCTTGACCTTCTGGAATCAAGGCTACGTTAATGATATTCGTGATACTGGCAGTCATTGATTTCTCCTCAATTTGACAATACTTCAACAACCGCCACGTCAATCCTCAGAACATCAAGAACCACGGACGGACTATATTGAATGGTTAATTCAACCTGCACCCTATTACCATACTGTTGACCTGTCAAAGCCTTAACGTCTGTGACCTGACTGACAGCACCCACGGTAATAACATGCTGCTCTTGTAAATCCAAAGCCTTATCAGACTTCAGCAATAGTTGCAATTTCTCAGCGTTAGTATATGCGTTTGTGCCATAAAAATCCAGTGTAACAGCCTGACGCATGCGGCTGGATATTGTCAGCTTTTCTGCAACACCATCGTATGACTTCCCGCGTGCCAGCGGTTGCGCTGGTGCCAGTGAATCAATTGCAATGTAATTCTTGTCAAACTGGTCACGCTTCATTCCTTCCCTGCCGATCTTAATCAGTTCTTCAGGGTGCGGTAACAGGTCACGAACCACCCGTGCCAGCAGTATCAATGCGGGGGCGCTCATGGTGTCACCTCAAGCACAGGCCGCTGTGTAGCTTCACACACGGCTTCACAGTAGCCATAATCAAGCCAGTCCTGTGATTCAACAATCTTGTAATCCTTGCCACGGTGTTCCACCACCTGACCCAGTTCCAGCAGTTCTTCACTGTGTAGGGTAATGTGCGGCTGTGACCAGTCCAGGGTGTCAGCGTTCAGCTTGGTCTTCTGTGTCGGTTGAATCACCGCGTCAACCTGCTTGCCAGTGACCACAGTCACCTGTTGGAAGTCCACCGTGCTGGTGGTGACCGTCTTGACCAGCACGGTGGACTTCCAGCCTTGCAGTGCGTCTGCTACGTTCGGAATCATTTATCAATACTCCATGTGATGGCGTTTCGCAGGATGCCAGACCAGACCAGCGGGGTTGTTTTTCCTGCTTTTTCTTTGGCGTCTTTGGTGCTGTCGGCAAGGTCTGCCCACTGACCATACCCATTGTTTCTGAATGCCGCCCTGCTGATGTTCACTGCTTTAACACCTATCCGTTCCAGTGCATCATCTGCGGTGCGTGCGCCAGTCAATACCGCCTTGAACTGCGTACCAATATACCCGTCAATCTCCTTGCGCTTTAAATCAAACGGCATGCGCAGGAATGACCGCGCTGGCATGTGTTCAGTACCGTATTCATGACCAGCACCGATTGTCATGATAGACGTACCGTCACCATAAATTTTATCACCCACCTTGTCAGACGGTAGACCTACCTTCACGGACGATTTTACAGCCTGTTCCAATTCACGCAGGTAGTTGTCCATTGTCTTTTTAGTTTCTTCAGGTGTCATACCGTAATCCTAGACGAAAAAAAGCCCCGATGAAACGGGGCGGTATTACACAAAGTATGCGCGTCTTCGTGTGCTGGTCAGGAACAGGTATGCTTGTCCGTACTTCGTTGCCCCGAAGAAGTCAGTCAGGTTGCTACCGCTGGCGGTTGCTTCAAACCCAACCGACACGCTGCCCACTGACCTGCTGCTTTGCTGGCGGACGGATGATGCACCTTTGGATTGCGCCAGGGTCATCAGGTGCGCCAGCAGGTTCAGGATGATTTCCTTATTGCATGCCGTGTACGGTCTGCCGTAGTAGCACTGCCAAGCGTTTTCCAGCGGGGGGAAGTATTGATCAACAACATCATCGCTGAATTCAGGAAAACGCGCTTTGAAGTCGTCAATCAGTGTCATGTCAGACTTCCTTCAGCAAGCCGATTTCCAGACCGCGTTCAATCTTCTGCATCAGCACCTTGTCCGCCTTCTGTTCTTTGGTCAACTGAACAACTTCATCAGGCTTCATGCGCAGAATGTCGCCAAGGTTCAAATTCCCCTTGCGTACGTTTTGAATGCCGCCCTGTTGTTGCTTGGCACCACGGCGGGTAGTCGGTTGCTTCTGTTCCGCTTCTTCAGGCTTCACTTCTTCAACCACGTCTTTGGTTTCTTCAGTCATTGTCACGTTCCCCTTGTTTTGAATGCCGCCCTGTTGCCAGGGCGGCTGTGATTACAGGCCAGTCAGAATGAATCCGCCAGTGTCTTCCAGAACGTCAAGACCCGCAATGCGGTACTTGCTGTCCACCTGGTAATCGAAGCTACCAAGCTTGATGATTTCACCAATGGTCAACGGCTGCGGGATGCGCATCTTCATCACTTCACTGTTGTTGCTGTAGACAACGGTAGTGGACACACCACCAGCACCAGCGTCACTTGCGCGGAAGCTGGAAATGAATTCAACATCAGGGAAGTTCGCACGCAGCGCAGCCAGGACACTCATGGAACCGCCAGCAGTGTTCAGAATAGTAGCCTGAAGCTTGTTCAGAACTGCCACACTGGTGACCACACGGTTACCGCTGTATTCAGGCGTGTTGTTCACTGCGTTTCGCTGCGTAGTGATTGCGTCACCGATAGCGGAATACATTTGTTCCGGTGTCAGTGTGCCAATGGCTGCGGACGTATCGGAATCAAAGCCGCTGTAGTTCAGCAGACCTTCATTACCGATGCCGCCAGTCAGACCAATGGCGTCAATTTCACGCATGTAGATGCTGTTGTGCGCCTGGATGTAGCGTTGCGGCAAGTTGATGTTCTGCAACTCAGCTTCACGGATTTCCGAATCAGTCCACTTGGAATGTGATTCACGTTCAATCACACGCAGGAACGAATCTTCACCCGCAAGGCTGATCTTGCCCTTGTTGTCAGCCGAATCACCGGAAGTGGTGAAACCACCCACGTCCTGCAAACGCAACGACTGAATGCGACGTGCGTAACCACCGCTGTTGTCGGCTTCAATGCCACTGTTGATCAGCGCAAGTTCAGGGAACTTCTTTTCAAAAATGCGCGGGTCAATGGCGGTCAGGTTTCGTGCCAGCACGGTGCCAGCATAAGCGTCAGTAAAGCCCTGCTGACGACTCGCAGAATCGCAGAAGGCTTCAAAAGATCTCAAGTTGTAAAGGTTACCAAGCTTCATTGTGTACGCTCCTATGGCTTAAAGACCAGCCATGTGGATAAGCCACACGCCGTCTTGGATTTCTTCCAAAAATTCCGCATTGGTTGCAACAGCGGTTGCACTTGCAGCGGTCATTGCTTGACCCGTGGCGGTGTCGGCAAAGACAGCGCCGAACTTCGCAGGTGCTTCACCAGCGGCCACACGCACGGTAACCAGACCCTGACGAATGTAGTCAATGCTGGAACACAAAGTAGCATCGACGGTTGCACCGTCTTCAACGGGGCCAGCCGCATTGCGCAGGACGACACCAGCAACAACTGCGGTTGCAGTCATGTTGACGATGGTATCAGTTGCCGAGTCGTAACCCGCGAACACACCAACGGTCAGACCGTCTTCAAAGTTGACAGCAGACAGAATGGTGTTGTTGTTGCCGAAGCGTTCACCCGCGCCAACTTTCTGCGGGTCGCCCAAATATCCAGTTGCGAAAGCCATGATTACAACTCCTTATCAGCGAGGGATGAAAACTTACCGGCGAACGCAGAAGCGTCACCGAACTTACGCAGGTCGGAACCGCTCTTTTTCAGCAGCTTGAAAGCCACCGTCAATTCATGGTCAGTGAACTGCTGCTTACCGTGCTCAACGGCCACCGCGTCACGCATGATTTGTGCCGTCGATTTGCCGGTGAAACTGTAGGATTCGTCAAGGAATCCGCGTGCCTTTTCAATGGTTTCAGTGTGACGCTTCAAAGCGGCTGACACTGCATCCTTGAATTCGGCACTGTCGGTGATTGGAATCTCCGGTGCTTCATCCACAAGTTCTTCCTTCTTGATTTCTTCATCCTTGAGTTTTTCAGGTTCTTCATCGGTGACACCTTCAGTGGTGTCCGCTGCCGGTGCGGTTGCGCCAGTCAGTGCGATGATTTCCTGAAGCACAGGCATGATTTCCTGAAGCTTGTCCATTGGAACGGCTTTCAGTGCTTCAGGCAACTGCTGCGCAATCTCAACGATTTGTTGCAGGTTGGGTTGTCCTTCTGCGTCCATGAAAGCTTTATGCAGTCCTTCGACCGTTTTACGCTTTTTAAACATTGTATTCACTCCTTCAGGCATTTTATCAATAAAAGAACAGGCTGAACCGCAACGGCCAGCCATTACCACAGCTAAGTGATGCGGTAGCAGGTCTATCTGCTCGAAGTCACAGCGGTCATGCGGTACTAGCTTACCAAAGTAACCCAGTGATAACTGCCGCTTTCCAGTGTGTAACGCTCCACTTATCGAATCACTGATCTTGATGCGGTTACGCAGTGCAAGGTGTGCAACCGTGTCAGAATCAATGAAGTCGATAATTTCCGAACTCAGAACTGAACCTACTGGATTGGTGACTTCAGTATCAAGCGATACATGGTCATTCGTCAGCGGTACACCAGGCATCAGTTCATTGATTTTAGCAATGGTAGCCGGTGAACGGTAAACGGTGAACAACTTGTCAGCAGGTTCTTGTCCAATTTCTGAACCAAGATATTCAACCACGCCGTCACGCACTGAAACGGCGGATTTCTCCTGATCGTCCCAGGTCACTGAATCAGTAAAAAATGCTAATAGCGTTGTCATATTGAATTTCTCCATTTCCCGTTACACGTGAGTCTACACGAATAACGGGGATTTAATCAAGTTTCGTCGGGTAGGATGTATCTTGCGGTACACCGGCAATTGTGGTCTACACCTGGAATAAGGAACTTTCCGTCAATGCTGGAATACAGACCCTTGGATAAATCGAACCGTTCACCGTCACGCGCTGCATGGGATGGGCGAACAATATCATCGCCAGCCGTTTCCCATATTGCTTCAACCACTCCAAGCTTCTGCACCCTGACCTTACTGGTGATGCTGTTGAAGTTCTGAATCTGATTATGTGCCAGATACTTGGCATGTCCCTTGCGGGTTTCAGCCACACCCTTGAACTGCTTCATGATGGTTTCAAGACTGTCACCGTTGGTCATGGCGTGAAGTGTGTTGTTGGTGAAGTGTTCCAATGTTTCATCACGCAACTTCTTCACCCACTGCGTTGTTTCCAGAATTAAAGCATTGACGGTGCTTTTCATTCCTTCACGCGCCAGCAGTTGGGTACTATTGATGCCTATGGCCTTTTCAACGGCGGCATACAGTTGCTGCTGCTGGCGGTGGTCAGTCTTGCGCAGGATATCAGCCACCATGGCTTCGATGCGTTCATTGTTGAACTGACGCTGAATCTTGCGCCGCACTGCGTTGGATAAGCGCAACAGTATGCGTGCATAGTTACCAGACTGGGGGGCGGCATCTTCAAACTTGTTCAGCGTTCCTTTGTTCATGGTCTTCAGTACACCATTTTCAAAGCGCTGCGTGATCTGCCCAACAATGAAGTCAAGCAATTCTTCAAATTCGTTTTCTTGCGCCCGTGGGCTGCTTGGCTGGTCAACTTGCTTATTCATCAGGGAACATTTCCGCAAACGGGTCTTTCTGCAACAGGTCATTGTTACGCAGATAACGGCGGTAGTCTTCGCCCATTTCCCACAATGCTTTTGCGTTCGCTATCGCCTTGGTTTCAAACTCCACACGCTCCAATGCACTGCCGCCTTGATTCTCTGCAAACTCCACTGAACCCATATCACAAGCATTGAACAGGTCGGTGATGGGGTCAAGCAGGTAGTCGAACTGAAGGTTTTCAATCGTGTCCTGGAATGTCTGGCGCTCTTGTTGACCGCTGGCGTTCAGACCCTTGACCGCTTCACCCACCAGCACCGTCAGCGGGATACCTGTCACCAGTGCCAATCTGCGCAGTGTAATCTGGTCAACGTCTGCAAGGTTGGTCAATGATTGCGCAACACTGATTACATCATCCTCAGCGTCAATGATGCCGTCACCGTAGATACTGCGTAGGTCAGCCAGGATGCTGTAATAATCAATCAGTTCCTTGTCTTGCCCTGCCCCCAATGCTTCTTTGAATCCCTTGATCTTGTGGAACACCGTGGCGTTCTTTTCCACAATGGCACCGCTGGCACGCTCCACGATTCCATCATTGATAATCTGATTGCGTATCAATTCAAATTCACTGACACCCCCATACCGATACAGTGCCGCGTCCTGCTCTGCTGGCTCCACGTAGGTGAAGTCAATCACCCTGGTGTGGTGGAAGTTGTGACCGTTGACGCTGTAATGCCTTGGCTTCATGTACCGTGAGTCATTCAGGTCAATGCTTACGTCCAGCGGGGTCACCATATCACCACTGAATACACTGAAGCGGGTCTTGGCAATGTCCACTGGTCGCGTGCGCGGGGTATTCAGGTCTTCACCGCGTTCGTTCAAAACGACAATGCTCCGACCGAACGCCAGGGTAAACTTAGCAGCACGCTTGACCGCACGTTTCAGGTGTCGGTCGTACAGTGCCTTCTGTGCATCGTCTTCAAAAGCAAGCGTGTCATTCAGCGCGTAACCAACTTTCAACCGGACAATCTTACTACCCAGGCCGGTGACCAGCAGCGCACGCATTTCAGCATCATCCATCTTGTTGCGGCGGATGATGTTGGTAGTGTGTACGTTGCGGCGGTTGGTGATCTGATTGACCACGTTCACTAGGCCATCTAAAAACTTCATAGTAATTTTCCGTAGTTGATCGTTGATTTTTCTATCAGCATGTGCCGTATCGCATCCATTAATGGGTCAATCATATCATCGTGTGTCCCATTTGGGAATTGTTCTGTTTCTGCCAGAATATCAGATAACCACGGTGCAAGTGACGGGTCAGGTAGAACCACGTTGCCCACTTCAATCTGTGGCACCACGTCCATGGCCCTGCTTACCTTATCAATGCTGCGGGGGATGCCTTCAACTGGTACACCTGGACGCAGTTGCTGAATCAGACCGGTGCCACTCGACTTGTCTTCAATCATCACCTTGCGCAGTGTACCCATGCCGCTGCTGCGTCCGTGATGCTTCTGCCAGAATGCACGTGCTTGCAACAACAACTGCGGTGCTTCCCATTTGCCCCGCACCATGTCCAGCAGGTAGATACGGTCATCAGCACCAAGCCCCCAACACTGGAACACGCTGAAGTCATTCTGTTCTTTGGTCTTTTGTGCAGTGTCGGCAAATATCAACCGGTGCTTGATGACAGGCAAAGCGGTGTAAAAGTTCCACCACTTGGTTTTGAAGATGCCGCCCCCAATAGGTGCAGGCTTCTGCATGTATTGCCCTGCATAACGGTAGGTGTTCGTCTTCTCCAAACGCTTCAGGTCTTCAATGGGGAACTGATCAGGCCAGAATGATTCATCATCAGCCACGGCGGGAATGTTCAGGTGTTCCCATTTTTCACCGTTGCCGCCCGCCAGCAGAAACCCTGACAGATCATTTTCATGCAACCGCTGCATGATGACGATGATAGGGGTGTTGGGATTGTTCTTGCGGCTTTCCATTGTGGTGCTGAACCAGTCAATGACGTTTTGCCGCATTGTGTCACTGCTGCCTTCACCCGCCTTGTGCGGGTCATCAATGACGATGGCACCCTTGAACTGGTCACCCACGCCACCAGCACCATAACCGGTGATCGTACCGTCTACACCAGTTGCATAGACAATGCCACCAGCACCGGTTCTGAATTCGTCTTTGGCGTTACTGTCACCCCTGAAGTCAGGTTCACCAAAGATGGTTGCAAACTTTTCATGCTGCATGACAGCGCGTGCGTTGTAGGTGTTGTTCGTCGCCAGCCGCTTTGAATAGCTTGCATGGATGAATTCGGATTCAGGGAAGTTTCCCATGCACCATGCAATGAAGTTGATAACCGCCAGTTCAGTTTTACCGCTGCGGGGCGGAATGTTGATTATCAGCCTGGTGGTGTCACCCAACACGACACGTTCCAGCGCATCGCAGATTGCACCCTGGTGCCAGTTTGGCTTCATGGGTACGCCCTTGCGTGCGTGGAACATTGTCTGTGTGAACGTCAGCAGGTCTGCACGGCAGTCTGCAATCTCAGTCGGGGTCATTTCTTGTGCTTGGCTCTAAGTGCTTGAAGCACTGCCTCCTGTGATGCTGCGGGACTCATGGTGCCGTCACTGCTGGTGTGGTCAATCTTCTGTGCAGACTCCCAACCCATCATCTTGGCTAACTGCTGAACTGCTTGCAATGGGGAATGCGTCTTAATCTTGATACCGTCCTTACTTGCATTCAGTTCAGCGATAGCTGCCAGGGCTTTGGGGTCTTGCAACACTGAATCCTTGATTTTCCACACTGACTGAATCACAGGATTACCCTGACCGTCATGACCAACTTCAAACGTGCCGAACTCTACCAAGTCAGTAAGGTCAGTACGTGCAAAGTTCGTTAGCCGTTCCAGCGCTTCCTGTCGGGTCATCACAGCATCGGTGACGGCTGTTTTATTCAGTTCCGCCAGCCTTGCAACAATCTTGCCATTCTTCAGAAGCCTGGAAGCGGCTTCGTTAATTGTCGAAGGCTTCCATTTTTTGCAGTTGTAAGACTGCCTGTAGGCTTCTGTAGCATTGCCCGTTTTCAGGTACACCAAGCAGAATTTCTCCTGCTTGGGGGTCAGCTTTTCCATTTCACTTCACCATCCACAGGCACGTACCCAGGGTGATGGCGGCAATGAATCCAAGCAGCGCCTGACCCATGACCACCGCACCGGCTGCAACTGGAAAGGTAGCGGCCATCAACATGCCTGCAAGAATCATCTTAAACGAAAAGCCCCGACGATACCAGTGCAGACCGACACCAAACATGGCACCGGTTATCAGCAGCACTACACCACTGGGTTGTTGCGTCTTGAATTCAAGCAATGCCAGACCCAAGCCAATGCCCATCAAAACGGCAGTGATGATTGTTTTAGTTTTCATTGGTGTTCTCCACGTATCCAGTTGCGGTTGCGGGTGATGTTGCAATGATCTGCTGAAGAATCGGTTTCCAGATTCGCCAAAACTTCAGCGCTTGTTTCCCATCCATTTCAAGAATGCGTTTGTCGTCAAAGTTCCACCAGTCTTCTAGTTTATGCCGCTGGCAACCAATTTGCATTACTTCAGCAGTGTACGTGACAGGGTAGGTGTCACAAAACACGGACTTCAGGTGGTTCAAATTTCCGCTTGCGCCGTACAGATTTGCGTGGGTCAGATTTGCGCCGTACAGATTTGCGCCGTACAGATTTGCGCCGTACAGATTTGCGCGGGTCAGATTTGCGCGGGTCAGATTTGCGCCGTACAGACTTGCGCGGGTCAGATTTGCGCCGTACAGATTTGCGCGGGTCAGATTTGCGCGGGTCAGATTTGCGCCGTACAGATTTGCGCCGTACAGATTTGCGCGGGTCAGATTTGCGCGGGTCAGATTTGCGCGGGTCAGATTTGCGCGGGTCAGATTTGCGCGGGTCAGATTTGCGCCGTACAGACTTGCGCGGGCACCTTCTTCACCATCTGAATCCAGCCACAAAGCGTGCTGTTCGATAATTTGATTAATGTCCATTGCAGTTCACCTCAAGATTTTTGAAATTCGGCCAATGACCGTTGCATACCATTTCTTCGTAGTGTTCCATTTCCTTCAGTTCATCCTGGTAGTCCATTTCACCTACCAGACCGAAGACGGCAAGGACTGCCGCTAACGCTAAAACAATTTTCATGCCTGCCCCTGTTTTGTTGAATGTACGATCATTGTGCTACAACGTACAACATTTGTCAAGCACTATTTTCAATGATGAAGGCTAAACAGCACATGGCGTGTGCCAGATGGTGCAGACCGCTTTCAGCATCAAGCGTTTCACCCTGTCTGTAGGCGTTCAGGTGTCGCATCGCTGCCCCCATGTAGCGGCGTTCAAGCTGGTCAACCTTGCGCCAGTTGTCTGGCCCATATTTGATAGCACCAAACGTCAGAACCTTTGCAAGCTCCATTTCAGCGTGTGGCGGTATCAACTTCATCATGGGCTTACCGGCGTCATACTTCTTGCCTTCGTTCATTGCATCCATTTCCTCATGACAGCGGGAACACCGGTCATGCGGTATCGGCACTTCAACAGGCCGTTGAAACTCAACATCACAATGTCTGCACTTCATTTCACCCTCCAAACTCGCATGCCGCCATTTTCATTGCGTGCCGTGAATCGACACTCCACGCCTTTCAGTCTGCGTTTGCGTGCCATCTTACGGGCTGCTGAATACTCCTTTCCATCCGTCCTTGCGCCTTCAATAAACACGCTGTCACCAGGTTGCATTTTTGCAAATGGGTAAATGGTTCCCCTGCCGCTTCCTGAATGACACTTGTCAGCGGGAAGCGGTACGTCTTTATCAATCGAATACATGAACATTAAATAACCCTCCTGATACCTTTGTACATTGTATGTACTCAAATCCTCAATGGTCAAGCATTTTCAGCGGTTGCAAAAGTTACGCTACAAAACGCGCTCCTATACCTTCTTTTATAGAATCAACTGATATTGTAACCTTATGCCATTCTGTAACTCTACTGTTACCCTTTTTTATACATCTTATTTTGATTTCCTGATCTTAAAGAAAAAGAAAGTATCCTGTAACCGGCACCCTAAGCCCCTGATTTCATTGATGTTTTCGGTTACAATCCATTCTGTAACTTTTCTTACCCTGTATTGTGTCCGTCCGCAAAATTTGAGCATTGGCAAAATTTGAGCATCCGCAGGTTACGCGGACACAATCTGTTTTGTAACCATAATGATAATCATTATCAACATGCAGGCAAAAAGAAGGCGACTGAAAAGCCGCCTTCACTCTACATAGGTGTCAGGGTTGTCGTCACCGCCCTTTCATACAGGTCGTAAAGGTCAATAGGGGTCAACAGTCCATGTTCAGCGGTGGACACGTACAGCGTTGGTGTCGCCTTCGTCCGTCCGTCCACCTTCTTGGCGCCGCGCGACTTGCGCCAGCCTATTTGCTCCATTGCAGTATCCAGGCCGTTGTTGCCTACACGGATGTTCAGCATGCGGCAATGCGCCTTCAGTGCCTTACTGGTGACCACACCCTTGTCAAACGGCGGCAAGCCTTCGTTCACCAGGTCTTCCAGGTCTTGTTCATAGTCGTAGCGGCTGGCCTGTGCCATTTCCCGCGCACCATCGGTGACGAACGGAAGTACGTTGTGATTGAACCCGCTGATATCACGGTGCATCAGGTATCCCAGTACCATTGCCGCACCACCAGCCCTGTACCATTGCTGTAGTGTCCTGTAGTAGTCCGCGTCCTTGGGTTCCACCCAGGAATCAACGACAAAGTACCGCTGGTCATCACGGTCAATGGTGAAACCGCTGCGGTAGTTCGTCATCATCAGCACACCCATGCAGTCAACCTGTGTCACCACCTGCCCACCCTTCAGGTTCAGGGTGCGCTTGCCGGTGGCTGTCGGTGCAACGATGGTCTTCATTTCGTTGCTGGCGTCACGGTCTTGCGTACGTTTCACTTCTGGAATGATCAAGAACTTGCGTTGGAACAAGTTGTCACCCCACCCTTCAATCACGTCCTTGATTTTCACTTCACGCGCTGCGTCACCCATTGCCATAGCCAGCGGTGCATACAGGCTGTCTTTACCGTTGCGTGCAGTACCACGGTGGATGATGGCAAAGGACGGCTTGCTTGCTGGACGCTGCACCAGTGACGCCAGCCAGTTCAACACGCTGTCACGTTCCGCCTGATTCGGAATCAAGTATTCAACGTGCGCCAGCCACAGGGACACGTCACCCTTAATCGGACTCAGTGCGAAGCCCCGCCAGGTGTTGACCATGCGTTTGCCTTCATCTTCATAGATGATCTGTTCACGCTTTGGCGGTTCCACGCTGACGGGGTTCCACCCCAGGCGGTCAGCCACACTTAATTCAGTCGGCACACTCAGCAGCAACAGACGGCTGGCGGGTTCGTCACCTGTTTCAGTGATGTACTTGTTATCCAGGCCACGCGGCACCAGCGTCATGCCGCTGTGAATGTCGTAGAACTCATTACGCGGGGCAAGATAGATATACCGGTACGGGTCGAATTTGCCGAATCCATTATCAAGGTCGGTTTTCCAGCCTTTACGCAAGTCCTTCAGAATGGCCTTGAACTCTGCCGCGTTCCAGTGCATCACGTCACGCACTTGCTTGTGCCAGTTGACCCGTTGCAGTTCCGGCAAAGACTCCATTACCTTCAGTATCTTTGGTACAATCCGTTCGGCTTCTTCAGGCTCTGAAACACGCAGTCTGTCCATAAACTGTTGCAGCGGTGTCGCGTCATCCTTTGCGTCAAGGAATGACACCGCTTGCGACTCCCCCACGGTCGGTTCGACTACATCCACACCTTTCCACATCCATTCCACAATGGCGCGTTCAGTGTCGCCCCCGTGGTCAAGCTGGACGTGTGCGGCCCATGCGTCAAACGTACCGTGTAGCGGGTCGCCCCCGTGGTCTGATTGCCACAAGCCTTCTTTTTCTGGAATCGGTCTGATTGCCGGTGCGCCTGTTGCGCCTGGATGCGCCCACCGCTGCTTCACTTCGTGATAGGTGTAGCCGTGGCGCTCCAAGATTGATTCAACCGTGGTGGCTTCGTTGAAGTCGGTGCGCACGCCCTTTGCCGGAAACGCCAGCTTTGTACCGCCGCCCATTGGTGGCCTGTACATTGGCGTGTCACCGTCCAGCGTATAGCCAGCAGCCACAATGCCATCAACGAAGCGTTGTGAATATTCACGCAACTTGTCGTCATCGGTGGACAGCTCTTGCCACAGCTTCAGAAAGGCGTCAGGCAGTGCTGGTGCATTGTCGAAACGGTGCACCCCCGCGTACTGCTGTGAATAGACTTCAGGCGAACCCTTGCCGGTGTAGACCACCCCAGGTACTACGTCTTGCAGGTTGGGTGACTTGGCACGCAGTTCAAGCACGGTCATACCCTTGCCGTTGCTGTCGAACACGTTGATGGTTAACCAGCGGCACAGGTTGCCAGGGTCAGCACGGAACGCTGACCGCCCCCCGCTGTTCGGACGTGTGGAACTGGTGCGCACGCCAGCCGCCAGCAGGTCATCAAGATCAAACCCCCAAGCCGCCAGACCAGCACGCGCCATGTCTACGTGGTCAGGGTCAAGACTGCACAGACCGTTGACCGCCAGCGGCAAGCCGTAGCCTGTCGCATCATCGTCAATGCTGACGGCTGAATGCTTGTTCCACTCAATGCCTATCGGCTGCTTTGTATAGTTGTGCAGCTTGACCAGCTTCAGACCAGCCGCGTGCAGTCGTTTTGCTTCAGTCAGGTCAGGCTGTATCGGTGCATCAAGAAACATTGCCTTCCCCTTTCTCTAACCATTTCCGTATTGCTTCAGTGTCATACAACACCACCTGACCCCGCTTCACAGGCTGCGGGAACCCTTCTTCTTGCCGCCAGCGGTACAGCGTTGGAACACTGATACTGAACTGGTCGGCTGCTTCTTTTGCGCGTTTTAACATTGGACGCTCCTTAGCCGTTGATAGCGGATGATAACCGTTAATAATCATTGACACAACAGAATTATGCTTGACAGCATACCAGAATTGTTCAACAATGTGCCACATAATACAACAAACCATTGAGGAATAAACCTATGAACACTTTCTTAACGGTGCGGATGGACAAGAAA
The DNA here is from genome assembly GCA_034006805.1 of Advenella sp. Taxonomy (GTDB): domain Bacteria; phylum Pseudomonadota; class Gammaproteobacteria; order Burkholderiales; family Burkholderiaceae_B; genus Advenella. Next base: position 11,272 of record JAVESC010000022.1, on the reverse strand, counting down.
GCGCTTGAAGCTTTCAAGACCCATTGCACTGAAAAACTTGAACGGCGTCATTCTGACGTAGTGCGTGAATTAGTCACGGCTACCACTGAAGGCCGCGTGAAGATCACCCCCACTGAATCCCAAAAGGAGATTTACAAATGAGCATCGAAAACAACCTTGAGCGCATCGCCACTTCCCTTGAACTGATTGCGCAGGTCATAACTGCTGAAGCACCAGCAGCACCAGCAGCACCAGCAGCACCAGCAGCACCAGCAGCACCAGCAGCACCAGCAGCACCAGCAGCACCAGCAGCACCAGCAGCACCAGCAGCACCAGCAGCACCAGCACCAGCAGCAGCAGCAGCCATGACCGCCGTGCAACTGAATGAACTGATGATTCAGGAATATCAGCGTCTTGGTAGCCGTGAACCGATTGATAACGTGTTGCGTCAGTTTAACGTGACCGGTATCAATGACCTTGACCCGTCCAAGTATCAGGAAGTGATTGACACCCTGAAGGCGATTCAGTCATGACAACACATGCACGGTTAAGCCCAAGCAACCTACGCTGGCCCCATTGTCCAGGGTCAGTGCGTGAGGAAGCACAGTATCCAGATATAGCAGGTGAAGCCGCGATTGACGGCACCGGCACGCACCTGCTGCTGGAAATGTGCCTGAACAATGACTACACGCCCAACTTCTATGATGGTCGTGTCATCGGTGCAAACCATCCAGAAAAGGCAGAAGGCTGGCTGGTGGGTGCTGACCGCATTGAACGGGTGCAAATGTGCATCAACTACATCAACCGCAGGCGTGAGGAACTTGCAAAGGAATACCCTGGTGCAAAAGTCACGGTGGAATCTGAAAGCAAAAGTGACCCTGGTGCAATCTACGGACGTACTGACTGGTACGGTACGTGTGACGTGACCATTGCTGCACACGTTGGTCAGCAGTTGGTGTTCCTTGAAACCGTGGATTACAAGGACGGACGCGGTTGGGTGGCGGTTGACGGCAATACGCAACTGACCGCGTACATGGGCGGCAAGCTGATCAAGGAACACCGTACTGACGTTCATCACCCTGTGCCTTTGGACTTGCCCACACGCATGACCGTGGTGCAGCCAAAGACGAACCCGCCCATTCGTTACGCTGACCAGTCAGCTAAACAGGTATATGACGCTTGTGCTGTTCTGAATGAAGCAGCCAAGGCCACGGACGCACCAGACGCACCACTTGTTGCAGGCAAGCACTGTCAATGGTGCAAGCACAAACCCAACTGCACAGCGCAGTCTGAAGAAAGCTTGGAGGTGTTGAAGATGACCACAGACGTAGTGACACAGGGCGGTCAAAGCCTGTTTGAACTGGTGGAAAACGTCATCAATGATGTTGAGTCTATGGACTCGCAACGGCTGGTAGAACTGGCTGACGCCCGTGCTGGCATTGAAGCCGCGTTTGACCGTGTGGAAGCTGAACTGTTCAGCCGACTGGAACAAGGTCAGACCGTGGACGGTTACGCACTGAAGCCAGGACGTTCCAGCCGCGTCTGGAATGAAGATGAAGAAACCATCGTTAAGATGCTCAAGAACCACAAACTGAAGACGGCGGACATTTACCCGCCCAAGCTTGCCAGCGTTGCGCAAATTGAGAAGAACGCCAGCCTGACACCGGAACAGAAGGAAAAGATTGTCAAGGAATACGTGACCACTGTTGCAGGGTCACTCAAGTTGACCAAGGTGCAACGGCGTGCTGTTGAAATGCCGTTTGCCGATATGGTTGAAAATAAGCAATCAGAAGTTGCACAAAGTACCACTTCTGATGTACCATCGTTTTTGTAATCCACAACCCAAAAGGAATATATCATGCAATTCAAAGTAAAAGGAATTCTCAGCTACCCGCACCTGTTCACACCCCGCAGTGTGAACCCTGGTGATGACCCCAAGTTCAGCGCCAGCATTCTGTTGCGCAAGGGTGACCCGCAGATTCAGCAGGTGCAGCAAATCATTGCCACTGAAAAGGCAAACGGTTGGCCTAACGGCTTCCCGTACAACGGCAAGGAATTCATGAAGGATGGTGCTGTGGCATTCCCCAATAATGTCGCCATGCACAACTATATGATTATCAGTTCTAATGCCAAGGCCGACAGTAAGCCGCACCTGGTGGATGCGCACATGCAGCCGGTGATGAACCAGTCTGATGCGTTTGCCGGTGCAGTGGTATGGGCGGCGTTGAACAGCTTCACCTACAACCAGCCGGTTAATAAAGGTGTCGGTTGTGGCCTGAACGGCATCATGCTGACAGGTGAAGAAGGTGAACTGGGTCGCCTGGATGGTCGCCCGACTGTTGAATGCATGTTCGGTGACGTGGCTGCTGGTGGTGCGCCTTCCCCTGCTGCTCCGATGGCACCCGCAGCGCCTGCCGCCCCCGCTGCACCGCCAGCGGCACCTGTCCACCAGATGACCGCAGCGGCAAACGGTCTGACCCGTGAGCAATACCACGCAGCAGGCTGGTCTGACGAACAGTTGATTCAAAACGGCTTGATGCTGCCACCCAATGGCGTTGCACCTAGCTTCGCTTAAATCACACTGCCCTGACTTCGGTCGGGGCATTTCTGGAATATGACATGAAAAATACAATCAATAAAATTGCCGCTGACATTCATGAACTGAATAAGAAGTGGTGGTGTGACCTTTTGCGCGGCAAGAAATAATAAGGTAACCGCTATGACCCCTGATTTTTTATTTTGCATGACCAAGGGTGATGTTGTCTTTGACATTGAGACATACCCAAACGTCTTCACGCTCTTTGCCGTTCACGCTGGAACAGGTCGTGAATGGTATTTTGAACTTAGTCCGTGGCGCAATGATGTTGACGCCCTGATTCAGTTCATGGAAGTGATGCACGTGCAGCAGTGCCGCATGGTTGGATTCAACAATCTTGGCTTTGACTATCCGGTGTTGCATTACATCTATCAGGTACGGGACGTGACCGCGCATCAGATTTATCAGAAGGCCATGGCGATAATCAAGGCACCAGATAACGCACGGTTTGCACACATGGTGTGGGAATCAGACCGTGTGGTGCCACAGATTGACCTGTTCAAAATCCACCACTTTGACAACATGGCCAGGAAAACCAGCCTGAAGGTGCTGGCGTTCAACATGCGCAGTGAAAACATTGAAGACCTGCCGTTTGACGTGGGTGTTGAATTGACCGCTGACCAAGTGCCGACACTCAAGCACTACAACCGCAATGACGTGAAGGAAACGCTGACGTTCTATCGTGAATCGCTTGATCAGATTCGGTTCCGTGAAGAACTGACGGCAAAATATGGCCGTGACTTCATGAACCACAATGATACGAAAATCGGCAAAGATTACTTCATCATGCGCCTGGAAGAAAACCGCCCAGGCAGTTGTTACCAGCGGGTGGATGGTCGTCGCCACATGGTGCAGACCGTGCGTGAACGCATCCGACTGGCTGACGTGATCATTCCTTACATTCAGTTCAATGACCCTGAATTCACACGCATCCTGCACTGGTTCAAGGAACAGACCATCACGGAAACCAAAGGTGTGTTCACCGGCATCAGTTGTTCTGTGAAAGGTTTCCAGTTTGTCTTTGGTACTGGCGGCATTCATGGGTCTGTTGAATCGCAGATTATTGAAGCTGACGATGACAACATGATTCTTGATCTGGACGTTGCCAGCTACTACCCCAACATTGCCATTGCCAACGGTTTTCACCCTGACCACTTGGGTCAGGACTTTTGCGAAATTTACAAAGACGTGTACCAGCAGCGCAGGGGGTACGCAAAAGGCACCGCTGAAAATGCCATGCTGAAGCTGGCGCTGAACGGTGTCTACGGTGACAGCAACAATAAGTACAGCCCATTCTTTGACCCGCAGTACACCATGGCAATCACGGTCAACGGTCAGTTGCTGCTGTGTATGCTGGCTGAAGCACTGATGCAGACAGACACGGTTCAGATGATTCAAATCAACACGGACGGTCTGACCATCCGCTGCCCCCGCGCATTGATGCCATGGGTCAATCAGGTGAAGGCATGGTGGGAACAGGTGACCAGTCTTGAACTTGAGTCAGCGGAATACAGCCGCATGTTCATTCGTGACGTGAACAACTACATTGCGCAATACACTGACGGCAACCTGAAGCGCAAGGGTGCATACGCACATTGCCGCAAGCGTGAATTAGGTTGGCACCAGAACCACAGCGCCCTGGTGGTGCCGATGGCTGCTGAAGCCGCCCTGGTGCGCGGTGAAGACATTGCTGAATTTATCGCCACGCACGCTGACCCGATGGACTTCATGTTGCGCACGAAGGTGCCACGTTCCAGCACGTTGGAATGGGGCGGTGACCGCGTGCAGAATATTGTGCGTTATTACATCAGCAACACCGGCAAGCCGCTTGAAAAGGTCATGCCGCCTGCTGGCCCTGCTGGCGCATTCAAACGCAGAAGCGGCATATCTGATTACTTTTATCAGAAGACACTGGCTGAAGTCGGTGACGCATGGGATGAACGCATTCACACGAAGAACAAAAGCACGTACAGCGAACGCCGCACCGGCATTAACACTGGCTGGCTGGTGACGATCTGCAATGACATTCGTGGTGGTCTGGACGTGTCAGACCTGAATCATGACTGGTACGTTGCAGAAGCTGAAAAGCTGGCATTGACACTTAAAAGGTAGGAATCATGGGTGTAAGAGAAAACAAGGTTGAAACCTACCTGCATGACCGCGTGACCAATGAACTGGACGGCACCACCCGCAAGTGGGTCAGTCCTGGTCGTGACGGTGTACCAGACCGAATCATCATCACACCGGCTGTGGTGTGGATGGTTGAAGTTAAAACCGATGACGGCACGCTGTCACCTGCCCAGGTGCGGGAACATGAACGCCTGCGTGCAGCCGGTGCCACTGTGAAGACGGTCTATGGTCATGCTGGTGTGGATGAACTGATTGAGGAATTGAAGCGTGCTTAAACCACAACAACTGCATGAATATCAAAAAGAATGCGTGCTGCACCAGCTCTACAATAATGAATCCATGCTTTGGCTTCAGATGGGGCTGGGTAAGACGCCTATTACGCTGACCACCATTGTTGACCGTATGCGTGCGGGTCAGGTGCAGAAGACGCTGATATTCGGCCCATTGCGTGTGATTCAGGCGGTGTGGGAACGTGAAGCCCGAAAGTGGGAACACACACGGCACCTGAAGTTCAGCGTGATGCACGGCACCAAGGAACAGCGCTTGCGTGCATTGTTCGCAAAGGCGGACGTGTACCTGATCAATTACGAAGCCATGAACTGGCTGGCTGAAACGCTTGACCATTACTACTTGAGCCAGGGTAAACCCTTACCCTTTCAAATGGTGGTCTATGACGAAATATCAAAGCTGAAGAACTCCACCAGCTTGCGCATGGCTGGCGGCAACCGTGACCGCAAGGACAAGCACGGCACCATTCACAAAATCAAAGTGACGGGCTGGCGCAAGATCATTCCACACATTCCCATTCGCACCGGCTTGACCGGTACACCCGCCAGCAACGGTTACCTTGACCTGCATGGTCAGTATCTGGCGATTGACAACGGTCAGCGGTTGGGCAAGTTCATCACGCACTTCAAAGATGATTTCTTTGCATCCGATTACATGGGCTGGACGCACACACCCACGGAATTGGGCAAGCAGGCGATTGAAGAACGCATCAGCGATATCACCAAGAAGATGGACGCCAAAGACTACCTGGACATGCCAGTGGTGCAGGTGACAAACATGCTGGTGGACATGCCGCCCAAAGCACGCAAGGGATATCAGGACGTTGAACGAGACATGTTCACGCAGCTTGAAAGCGGTCGTGAAGTGGAAGTGTTCAGCCGTTCCAGCGTGTCAAACAAGTGCTTGCAGTTTTGCAACGGTAGCCCCTATTACCCTGAAAGCACTGAATACGAAGCCCTGCATGATGCCAAGCTGGACGCGCTGGAATCCATCCTTGAAGAAGCTGGCGGTCAGCCTGTGCTGTGCAGCTATACCTTCAAGGCGGACGCTGAACGCATCCTGAAGCGGTTCAAAAGCTATAAGCCGGTGAACCTTACGGCAGTTGCATCCAAGGACACTGAAAAGGTTATCAATGACTGGAACAGCGGCAAGCTGAAGCTGCTGATAGGTCACCCCGCCAGCATGGGACATGGTATCGACGGCTTGCAGGAAGCGGGAAACATCATTGTGTGGTTCGGCCTGAACTGGTCGTTGGAACTGTACGAACAGATGAATGGACGCATTGACCGCCAGGGTCAGAAGCGCCCTGTGTCCATCATCCGCATCCTATGCCGTGACACTATTGACCTTGCTGTTGTTGATGCCATCGAACGCAAGACCGACGATCAGGAAGGACTGAAGGCGGCACTGCAACGGTACAGGGACGGTATCACCACCAATGACCTGGAAGTGAATTTCTTTTAAAGTGGTTGCCTTTTGTGGTACGTTGTGCAACAATATGCATACATTCAACAAAACGGGAACTGAAATGCGCACACTGGAAGAACGAATCAAGTTTGATCACGGTCTTGTTATCGGTGACAACTTGGTAACACTCACCCATGCGGGTAATGAGAAAACCGCAATCGTCAACATTGACCAGCTTAATGAAATGGACACGGGTGCTGGTCGCCTGATTGAAGCCATGCGTGACGGTTCAGCCGAGTGAATTACCATGAAGCGAAGTTTGCAAGGGAAGCAAAATCAAACCCCACGCACTGGCTGATTATCTGCCGTCCACGTGGTGACTACACACTTATTCAAATTGGTGGAACACATGACTGAACCATTGACAGGAACCGCCCTGATTGACTATCTGCGGGATAACCCCACCAGTGACGCCATGCGCATGGCTGCTGATGAAATTGAACGCCTGCATGCCGCCGCTACGTTGGCACTGTCGATTGCTGAAAGCTATATCAGAAGCGATTACGAAGGGACTGCACACTATCGGGTTATGTTGAAGGAACCTGACCCTGTGCGTGCCGTCCTTACTCCACAGCGTGAACATGGGGATACGGAATGTACCTGAATCACAATCAGATTACACAACTGGTTCGATATGGACACATGCGAAACACTGACAACGATTGCATCAATCCCGCCAGCCTTGACGTGCGCCTTGGTCAAGACGTGATGATTGAAGTTGACCAAGGTGGTGTTGTTGATTATCAGTCACGGCAACCGCTGAACATGCAGAAGGTCAGAATGGGGGCGGACGGTTTAATTGTTCACCCTGGTCAGTTCTTCCTTGCTCACACCATTGAAGTCTGCAACTTCCCTGATGACATGGGTGCGTTGTTTCGCATCAAGTCCAGCATGGGGCGTATTGGACTGGAACACATGGACGCTGGATGGATTGACCCAGGCTTTCACGGTAGCTTGACGCTGGAATTCAAGAACATGACACAGCACCATTCAATCCGTGTGCGCCCTGGTGACCGCATTGGTCAGCTTGTGTTCATTCGTGGTCAAGCAGTTGAAGAACATCAAAGCTACCGTGGCAACGGCAACTACAACGGTCACGATACCGTGGCGCAAATTGGATATAAGCCATGACCAAACTATCAGAAATTGTCTTTGAATCAGGTGACGTGTGGGTGCATGAAGATAAGAAGCGCGGCATCTACACTGTCTTTGTGAACGGCATTACACACGCCACCAGTGACAGCGCATATTCAACACTTGATCTTGCCCAGGCGCGTGCTGAATACCTTGCACGCCGAATCAATGAACGCAAACGCCGTCAATAACAGCGGCTTGTTCATCAATGACAGACCACAGGCCGTTGATGTACCGTTCCAGTTGCCGGTACTGCACGTCACCCAGGGCATCCCACAACATGCCCTGGTCAAGTATCGGCAATGCTGGAACGGTTACAGGTGCGCAGTGCGGCATGACTGGCACCACTTCCAGCGTGCTGCATCCACTAACGGCGAAAAGTGCCAGTAGGGCGAGTTTCTTCAGTGCGTTCATCTGCGTTCCGTTGTTGTTCAGCAGCCTTGCTGCGTGCTTGTTCCCGTGCCTTGCTGGTTGCCCGTTCCGCGTCTTGCATGGCTTCACGCGCCTGCAATTCAATGGACACCTTATCAACCTTGGCACGCGCCTTGTTTCGTTGGCCGATGACGAACAGCAGCAGTGCAACCAGTAGACCAAACGCCGCCGCTACCCATCCCCATAGTTTATTCAGCATCTTCATGTTCCTGTGCCACGGCATCCGTCAGCACTTCAGCCACAGCTTCAGCCAGTGCATGACGGTTTGCCAGATACGATTGCAGGTCATTGGCGTTGCTGATGAAGAACAGTTCAACGATGATGCCGCCACCCTTGCGCACGAATGCAAGACGGCTATGTTGACCGCTACCTTCACCCTTTGCGCCCCTGTTCTTGATGTTCAGCACGTCAGCGATTGCTGTACACAGCACTTCACCAAGCGGGTAGCCATTGCTGTCAGACAGCGTTTCTACACCAGTGGCAGACGGATTGTGAAAAGCGTTGCAGTGAAATTCAACCGCAATGTCATGACTCTTTGCAGCACCCACGGCATCCGTCAGTGACTGGTTCTGACCTTCTGCACCGTCCCTGTCGAACAGCACGCCACGCTTTTGCAGTGCGCCAGCTACCATGTCACGGAATTCCAGCACAATGCTGGCTTCAGTGCGTCCGTTGCCCACTGCCCCAGGGTCAACGTCAGAATGACCCGCGCTGATGAACAGGCTTTTGTACTGCACTGCCACGGGTTCATCAGTAGGTGCTGGCGGCACTGCCCACCCCCGCCAAAGTTTCAAAAGGTGTTGAAGTATGGTTTTCAAGGTCGTTCCTCCCAGTATGCTGACAGAACACCTGTTGCAGTCATACCGTCAATATTTTCAAGTTGATAGTAATACACCCCAGGCGGCACGCCGCGTTCGATTGCCATAGTGTTACCTTGATTCGTCTACGCTGCTTTGCGCAACCAGACGCCCGATGACACCCAGTACCATTAAAGCAATGGTGCCATAGCGCAACCAGTCGTCTGACACGGTAGCCTTCATTTCATCCGGTAATGATGCCCAGGCACCTTGTACGGCACCTGCCAGAATCATGGCCTGAACGCTGAACATGCGCAGGCATCGTTTCCATTCTGGAACCAGTTTCACTTGCACCTCCGTTTCAGAACAGCCGCCGCAACCTGTCGCACGAAGTCCACGCCCATGAAGCCGATTGCACCGGCAACAGCATACTTCCATTCACCGTTCAAACCCATTGCGTCAATTGCATATCCAGCGGTCAGCGTAAGCATTCCGCAAATCATGGATTCAAGTATTCGACGTGACCACTTGGGTTCGTCGTCTTGGTACATTGTTCGCAATAGAGCAAGTATGAATGACATAACAGGTGCCACCACTTCAACGTTTCGCCATGGCATTTTCAGTCTGTCCTATCAGTATTTTTTTAAATGGGGACACTCTGAATGCTACCATGCAGCGTTGATCAGGGTCGTTTCTGTACAGCTTCCAACCTAATTGAATTTCAATGCAACGGTTGCGGTAAAAATAATACTGCCGTTCATATAGGAACGCAGTTTGACCGCGTGCGTTCTTGACCTTCCAGAATGCCTTATTGGGTGCGCCTGTATCCCACAGCGGATTGTCAAATTCGTCAGGCGGGACTACCACGCCCCGCTGATCAAATCCCAACCAGTGCGACACCTGGTAGGCAGGGTTGCGCCATATCCATAACAAGCGGTTCACGTATCGTAACCATGCGGGGTTGTTGCCTGGTGTCTGCGTATCGTAGCGTTTCAGCAGCCAGTGAACGCGCCCCATGCTGCCGTAGGCGAACGTGTCCACCAGCGCATCGTGTGTGGTAATCCATTGCCAAGCAGGGTGAATATGTTCACGTCCGTTTGCATCAGTCGTGGTGAACACCGGCAATACTGCCAGCGGGGCAAGGATGAACGCCGCAATGTCAGCGGTTATATCAATGACGGCACTGATGACGTACCGAATCAGGGCAATTATCATTACTCCACCCCATCATTCAATGCCGCCATCTGGTCAGCGTAGTTGTCCCAAATCTGTTGACCCTGTTCAACACCGTCAGCCATTGCGGCTTGAAGTTCGGCCACCGTGGTCATGCGCACGCTGTTGTCAGCCATAATCCAAGTGCGGTCAATGCCTGACGCAATGGCGGTCTGAAAGTTGGCAATGTCTTGTGGACGCACTTGAACAACTGCACCATCTTCAAACGTGTAGACCATCGCCATCAGGCGTGCATCACGTTCCCGCTGCAACTCGCAGCGTCGTGCTTCACGCAGATATTCGTCAGACAGCGTTTGACCGAGCGATTCACGCGCCAATCTGTCAGCCAGTGCAACAAATGATTGATATTCGTGAGTGTCAGCTGCACGGGCTTCATCGCTGTCGGTGGGGTAGGCAGTGCGGATGATTGCATTCACCCGTTGGCGCAGTGGGGCAGTGACGGGGAACACCGCAGTGGTGTACTTCCAGAAGGTCTTTGGTTCAGTGCCTTCTTGTTCGCGGGTTACTTGTTGCTCATTGAAATTGATTCGCGTGACACGCCCGCGTGTCTCAAACTTTGGCAACTGCTGGTCTACGATAGTTTCCATTTGTATTATCCTGTGTGCTTGTACCAAAGATTCTTGGCGTTTGCATTTTCAAACTTATCACCTTATCCCAAGCTGTTCGGCTAACCTACCAAGCTCTTATGGGAATCATTTTTAGTCTAGGACAAGGTTGCTACCGCGAAAGCGAAAAACGCTTAGGGTGATTACCGTGTGCCATGATTGCGATTACGATTCACTGAGTCATTATTCAGATTAAGTGCTGCCATACCGCTGTGCAGCGCATTCTCAGTATTGCTACCGACATTCGTAATGCAGTACATACCGCAGAACAACCGACGCACACTTTAACAGAATGCGCCGATTTTCTCAACTTAGGTGCGTAATTTTTTGGATAACCGCGCGCCAAGAGTGCGAGAACGAGTCACTGAGTCATTACTCAGAGCAAGAGCCGCCAAACCGCTGAACAGCGCATAGGCAGCAAGGCCGCCGACAAGCGCAACTCGCCAGTCTGCCGCAGACCAGAAGTGGTCAGTCACAAACGCACTGGTGGATGCGTCATTGCCCACCTGCCGAACGATGAAGGCATTTTCAATGTACTGCCAGTTCTTGATTGCAGTGTCAGTGATTCCAGTGTCAGTGATTCCAGTGGGAACCGTGTCACCAATGGCGGT
>JAVESC010000021.1:0-35646 GCA_034006805.1 Advenella sp. | reverse complement strand
ATGACATTCCTTAACACCATGAATCCGGAATGGAATATCAGCCTGTTCCATTACCGTAACCAGGGCGCCGATTACGGCCGTGTGCTGGTGGGTATCCAGGTGCCACCAGCAGACAAAAAAGCGTTCAGGGAATTCCTCTCTACCATTGGTTACCCCTTCATCAAGGAAACCGACAATCCGGCCTACAAACTGTTTTTATAAACAGTTTCAGCAACAAAAAAACGGAGCACTTGAAGTTGCTCCGTTTTTTTTCAGAATTTACAAACCGTAAAAACCGACAAACCGCTTTCCCGTATCAGCCGGGAGCCGCCCAAATCAGGCAAATCAATAATCGCGGCGGCCTCGACCACGTTAGCCCCCAGACGTTGTAACAAACGACTGGCCGCCACCATGGTACCACCAGTGGCAATCAGGTCATCCACCAGCAAGACCCGCTGGCCAGGCAATACGGCATCGGTGTGCATCTCGACACTGGCATTGCCATATTCCAGCTTGTATTCTTCGGCAACGGTGTTAAAGGGCAATTTACCGCTTTTACGCACCGGCACAAACCCCAGGTTCAACTCATAGGCCAGCACACTGCCAATAATGAATCCACGGGCATCCACACCGGCCACCAGATCCATGCGTTGGCGCATGTAACGGTAAACAAAAATATCAATCAAGGCACGAAAGCTTCGCGGATCCTGAAGCACAGGCGTAATATCCCGAAATGTAACGCCTTCCTTGGGCCAGTCAGGCACACTTCGTATCGCATTACGAACAAGTTCATGGGGATCGGTCATCATGGTCTCTTAAGGTAAATGGATGAAAATAACGAAAAAAGAACAAACACAGCTATTGTGCAGACCTTAGCTTGCCGCTGAAATTGTCACTGTCGAAGAAATTCGTTTGGCTTTTTCCAGTGCCTGTTGCGCGTCTTGCGCCGATGCCAGGGCCACGCCCATGCGTCGTTTCACAAAGGACTCGGGTTTGCCAAACAGGCGGATATCGGTTCCTTCTTCGGCCAGTGCCTGCGCCACATTGGCAATTTTTACGGCCTTGGCCTGCACGCCACCGTAAATCACACTGCTTGCACCCGGTTGACGCAAGCGCGTATTAACAGGCAAACCCAGCAAGGCACGGGCATGCAATTCAAACTCGCTTTGTTCCTGGCTGATCATGGTCACCATGCCGGTATCGTGGGGCCGTGGACTGACTTCAGAAAACCAGACCTGCTCGCCGGCCACAAACAATTCTACGCCAAACACGCCCATGCCACCCAGGCTATCGGTCACGGCTTTGGCAATGTCCCGGGCTTTTTCCTGGGCTTGCGGATTCATGGGGTGTGGCTGCCAGCTTTCAATATAATCACCATCAAGCTGATGGTGGCCAATCGGCTCACAAAAAGCGGTCTGGATTTGGCCGCTGTGGGGATCACGGTAGCGAACCGTTAACAGGGTTATCTCATAATCGAAATTAATAAACCCTTCAACAATTACCCTGCCCTTGCCCGTGCGGCCCCCTTCCTGGGCGTACACCCAGGCTTTTTCAAGATCGTCGGCAGACTTGAGTACTGACTGCCCCTTGCCAGAAGAGGACATGACCGGCTTGATCACACAAGGATAACCAATGCCATTATTGATGGCTTGCCCAAGTGCCTCAAGGGAATCGACAAACTGATAGGGAGACACGGGCAGCCCAAGGGTTTCGGCCGCCAGCCTGCGAATACCTTCTCGATTCATGGTTAGCCGGGCTGCCCGCGCGGTGGGTATCACCCTTGCCACACCGGCCTCTTCCAGCTCAACCAGCAGATCGGTGGCAATGGCTTCAATTTCGGGAACAATGACATCTGGTTTTTCTGCCAGAATAATGCGCCTTAACGCTTCCTTGTCAGTCATGGGCACCACATGCGAGCGATGGGCCACCTGTTGCGCCGGTGCGTTTTCATAGCGGTCAACCGCGATTACCTCTACACCCAGCCGTTGCAAGGCAATGGTCACTTCCTTACCCAGCTCTCCGGAACCCAATAACATCACCTTGGGGGCAGCGCCTGACAAGGGCGTCCCCAACAGGGGACCTGACGAGTCTTCCATAATCTACTACACTTTTCCAAAAAATTAATATATATGCCAATACATAAGCCGCTGATTTTCACCACATTATAGGGCCATGCCCGCATGGAATACGGTTTTTTCAGTGAAATTGGCAAATCCATGTTTTAGTATTCCCGATATGATTAAAATCACGAGATGATACAGAAAATTGAATACGCTTCCGAAAAGGCGCTGCATTCAGGACGCCGAACCATTCAGGCCGAAGCACAGGCCCTTATGGACCTGCACGACCGTCTTGACGAGAATTTCAGCAAAGCGATTGCGCTGCTCCTTGGTTGCCAGGGGCGGGTGGTTGTCATGGGGCTGGGTAAATCCGGGCACATTGGCCGCAAGATTTCCGCCACGCTGGCTTCTACCGGATCACCCAGTTTTTTTGTGCACTCCGGAGAAGCCGTCCATGGCGACCTTGGCATGGTTACCGGCAAGGATATTGTGATTGCCATTTCCTATTCCGGCAACTCCAACGAACTGTCAACCGTCCTGCCTGTCATACGCAGGTTAGGCACCAAAGTAATCGCCATTTGCGGCCATCCTCATTCTGACCTGGCCAAACTGTGTGATGTATTTCTGGATGCCAGCATCAAAAAAGAGGCTTGCCCCCTGAACCTTGCCCCCACCACCAGCACGACGGTTGCACTGGCCCTGGGAGACGCCCTGGCGGTTACCTGCCTTGAAGCCCGCAATTTTGGTGAATCCGATTTTGCCCGCTCCCACCCGGGCGGTGCCCTGGGCCGCCGCCTGCTTACCTATGTCAGGGATGTCATGCGCCAGGGGGACGATCTGCCTCTGGTCCACCCAGACACTCCCTTGCCCCAGGCCCTGAAAGAAATGTCACTCAAACGGATGGGCATGACCGCGGTCATCAATGACAAACATGAGCCCGTCGGCATCTTCACCGATGGCGACCTGCGTCGTCTCATTGTCCGCCATGGCGATATCCGCCATTTCACCATGCATGAGGTCATGTCCTCACATCCAAAATGCATTACGCCCGATGAACTTGCCGTTGATGCGGCATCATTGATGGAAAAAAACAAGCTCAGCCATATGCTGGTTGTTAACAAACAAGGTACCCTGGTGGGTGCCATGCACATGCACGACCTGATGGTTGCAAAGGTTATCTGAAGACTTATGAAATCCACCTTATCCATTCCCCATCCTGCCGAATCCCTGGTCCTTTCCAAAGTGCCTGCCCATATTCGGGAAATTGCGGCCACCATCAAACTTGTCGCCTTCGATGTTGACGGCGTATTAACCGATGGCAGCCTGTGGTACGGAGAAAGCGGCGAAGTATTCAAACGCTTTCATGCTCTTGATGGCCATGGCCTGAAAATGCTGCAGCAAAGCGGGGTGATTGTTGCCCTGGTTACCGGCCGCGAAGGCCCGGTTGTACCCCGTCGCGCGGCAGAACTGGGTATTGGCGAGCTATACCAGAATATCCGGGACAAAAGCCAGATGTTAGATGAACTGGCCGGCCGCCATGGCATTGGACTGGAGCAAATGGCCTTTATGGGTGATGACATTATAGATTTGCCGGCCATGCACAAATCCGGCCTGTCCATCAGTGTCCCCAACGCCCCCTCTTATATTACCCAGGCAGCCCAATGGGTCACTTCATTATCCGGAGGATCCGGCGCCGTCAGGGAGTGCTGCGATATGATCCTGGCCTCACAGGGTGCATTAAGCCAATATTTCCACTCAACCCGCCTGACCGGCCCCGTTATTCAATAAACATGAAAGAACGCCTGCCAGCCTTTATTGCCCTGTTCATGCTGCTTTGCCTGGTAATGATGACCTGGTGGGCGGCCGATTATGCACAGCGATCCATCCCACTGGATCAGCCTGCCCGCATCTCGCATGAGCCCGATGCCTGGTCAGACCATTTCATCATGCTCAGCTCAGATGTAGACGGGGTACCCAAAAACCGTCTCGAAGGCGATTCCATGCAACATTTCCCCCATAATGACTCGTATGAAATTGTCAACGCCATTTCTACCGGACAGCGCCCGGGCTCCGCCATTACAACCGGACGGGCAGACCTGGCCACCATGTTCAATAACGATAAAACCATCCTGATGCGGGGCAATGCCCATTTACACCGTTTTCCCTCTGAAGATACGTCAGCCCTGGACATCACCAGTAGTGAGCTGATTATCTATCCCGAGAAAGATATTATTGAAACCGACAAGCCTGCAACCGTCATCCAGGGAAATTCCCGCATGAACGGCAAGGGAATGACCTACAATAACCAAACTCGCGAACTGAAGGTTTATGCCAATACCGATGTCACCATCTCGAATAAAGATTTGCCTTCCGAATCGTCAAATACCGACCAAGCCCCTGAAGAGAATACCCGGCCATGAAAGCGTCATTGATAAAACTGATCTTCCCCTTGTTGATTTTAAATGCGCCAGTTCTGGCACAAACCACCACGCCTGCCGCCAACGCACAGGCCGAACCGGAAACCCTGGTCCTGTCCGACACCCTGAGTTACGATGACAAAACCAAAACCAGCATTTTCAATGGCAATGTCATTCTTACCAGAGGCCAAATGAGGCTGACGTCAGATACCCTGGAAATCCAGGAGGATGCCCAGGGCTTTCAGCATGGTACGGCCACCGTCAACAGTGGCAAAGTACGCATTTTCGAAGAACGTCCGGAAACCTATGAAACCATCCGCTCGGAAGGTGACCGTGCCGAATATAACGGCAAGGATGACACGGTCAAAATGATCGGTCATGCCATTGTCAACCGTTACATATGCGGCAAATTACTTGACACGGTCAGGGGCGAGGTGGTTATTTATAACAACAAAAACAACACCTATGCCGCACAGGGTGGCCCGCAAGCTTCCGAGCCTGGCAGGGTTCGTTCTGTCGTGAAGCCTCAATCGGCTGCCGATGAAGCAACCGAGGCCTGCCGCAAGCAATACAATAACAAACCCATGCCCAGCACACTTAACTAAATTATTTTTTCTGCATGAACACGTCCGCCAGCTCCAGTCTGAATACTCTTTCTCCCGGCTCCAAAGGCCTGCTCCAGGCAATTGGCCTGCGTAAAACCTACAATGGCAGAACCGTCGTCCACGATGTTTCCCTGTCGGTCTCAAGCGGAGAGGTGGTGGGCTTGCTGGGTCCAAACGGCGCAGGCAAAACCACCAGTTTCTACATGATTGTCGGTCTGGTACCTGCCGACTTCGGGCGTATCGAAATTGACGGAAAAAACATTACCGGCCTGCCTATCCATCAACGCGCCCGGATCGGGCTGTCTTATTTACCCCAGGATGCGTCGGTTTTCCGTCGACTTACGGTAGAAGAAAACATCAAAGCCGTTCTTGAATTGCAATATGACCAAAAAACCGGCAAACCCCTGAACCGCACACAGGTTAAAGAACAGCTGGAAAACCTGCTGGTTGAATTACAAATTACCCATATCCGTGATAATGCCGCCCTTTCGCTGTCAGGCGGTGAACGCCGTCGGGTGGAAATTGCCCGGGCCCTGGCCACCCATCCACGCTTCATTTTGCTTGATGAGCCCTTTGCCGGTGTAGATCCCATCGCGGTCATTGAAATCCAGCGCATCATCCGCTTTCTGAAAAACCGCAATATCGGCGTCCTGATTACCGATCACAACGTGCGTGAAACGCTGGGCATCTGTGATCGTGCCTATATTATCAGCGAAGGCAAGGTACTTACCGATGGTGCCCCCGCAACCATTATCCAGGATCCGGAAGTCCGCAAGGTTTATCTGGGCGAGCACTTCAAAATGTAAATACGAAATGTTTGATTTAAGGCACTTGCTTTAAAAAAAATAATCTATAAACTAGAGTTATGACTAACTTAAAAGCGAGATGAGTCTTCTAAAAATTCAAACACCTTAAGTTTTTCTGCGCATGTACAATGCGGTTTAAATTACTCAATGGAGCAATTATATGAATATAAGTATCAGCGGCCGTCATTTAGAAATTACCCCAGCCATCAAAGAATATGTCGAGAGCAAAATCGGGCGTGTCCTCAAGCATTTTGACCACGTTATTGATGCCCAGGTAATCTTGTCTCTTGAGCCTCTTAAACATATCGCTGAAATCACCATGCGTGTTCCTGGCAAAGATATTCATTGCTCAGCCGAAGAAGAAAACCTTTATGCTGCCATTGATCTTCTGAGCGATAAAGCGGACAGGCTTGTCATCAAGCACAAATCCAAACTGCAAGATCATTCGAATGACTCAACAAAACGCATGACTATCGCATAAATTCAATGCAATATCAATATCTTGCAGCCACCCAGCCACCAGGCTGGGTTTTTAGTGCACAAAACATATTAAAGAAATTGCTACTTTCTGCAAGAAAATCATATAATCCGATGTATGAATCAATTAACGCAAATTTTAACTCCCGAAAACACGCTTCTTGATGTAAGCGCAACCAGTAAAAAACGGGCATTTGAACAAGCCGCCCTGTTGTTTGAAAACAATCAGGGTATTGCACGCTCGGTTGTCTTCGACAGCCTGTTTTCAAGAGAAAGATTGGGGTCTACCGCACTTGGGCACGGCGTTGCCGTCCCGCACGGACGCATTTCAAAACTGAAGCAGGCAACCGCTGCATTCATGCGCCTGACAAACCCCATTCCTTTCGACTCCCCCGACGGGCAGAATGTGCAATTGCTCATTATTCTGCTGGTGCCTGAAAGCGCCACCCAGCAACACCTGGAAATTCTGGCGGAAGTCGCCCGTATCCTGTCCAACGATAGCATTCGCCATCAGTTGCTGTCCGAGAATGATCCTGCCAAAATTTACGATCTTCTCACCCAATCCACCTGAATATGGCCATGTTAAGTATCCAAGAACTTGTCGATGAAAACATTGAAACACTGGGCCTGACCTGGATTGCCGGCATGGATGCCGGTAACCGGCAATTACCCGAGTCCAACACTGCCGCCGCCGATCTGCTTGGCCACCTTAATGTTGTCCACCCTTCGCGAATACAGGTTTTTGGCAAAGAAGAACTGGTTTTCTATAAAAAGCTCAAAGATACCGCACGAGAAAAAGTACTGATTGAACTGGCCGAAGGCGGCGTTCCCGCTGTCATTATTGCCGAAGGTCTTGACACGCCGGTTGAACTGACTTCCTTTTGCTCGCGCAACCAAATCCCGTTACTGTCCAGCCCACATGATGCCGCCCATCTTATCGATGTCCTGCGTATTTATCTTGGCAAGCGCTTTGCGCCTACCACCACCGTTCACGGGGTTTTCATGGATGTCCTGGGAATGGGTGTCCTGATTACCGGAGAATCCGGCCTGGGCAAAAGCGAACTGGCCCTTGAGCTCATTTCCCGTGGTCATGGTCTGGTCGCTGATGATGCCGTCGAGTTCTCTCGCACCAATCCAACCATGATAGAAGGGCAATGCCCCGATCTGCTACGCAACCTGCTTGAAGTCAGGGGGCTGGGCCTGCTGGATATCCGTACCATTTTCGGCGAAACAGCGGTACGGCGTAAAATGCGTCTCAAGCTGATTGTGCACCTGGTGCGTGCCAACAGTGAAAAATTTGAACGTCTGCCCATCCAGGATCAAACCCAGGAATTGCTGGGCCTGCCCATTCGCCGGGTCATGCTGCAAGTAGCCGCAGGCCGAAACCTGGCGGTCCTGGTCGAGGCAGCTGCCCGCAATACCATTCTCAAGCTAAGGGGCATAGATACCCTTGGAGAGTTCATGGAAAGGCAGGCACAGGCCATTATGGCAAACAGCAATCTAGATTAACAAAACATGGGAAAATGTTAATAATTCATACTTTTTTCAATCCTTATTGTTAATGTAATAAATATTGTTTATCCTGTATGAGGTTCAATTAATTGATTTCATACAAAAAACATGTTTCATGTCGTAATTATTACCGGTATTTCCGGCTCTGGTAAATCAGTGGCCATCCGCCAGCTTGAAGACCAGGGTTATACCTGCATTGACAACCTCCCCGTTAAATTCCTGCATGATTTTATTGCCAGCGTACGTGAGGACGGCTTTGAAAAAGTAGCCGTTGCCATTGATGTACGGTCTCCCGGAGAACTGGCCAACTTGCCCGATGTCATTAGCGCGATACGCGCCATGGGCACGCCCCTGCAGGTTATTTTTCTTGAAGCCGATGACCGGACCTTAAAACAACGCTATTCCGAATCCCGTCGCAGGCATCCGCTGTCCTATCGGCTGCAAATCAAGAACGATTTTACCCCATCACTGGAAGAGTGTATTTCCCATGAACGCGAACTGCTGGCCCCCCTGCGGGAGCACGAACATGTCATTGACACGACCGGCCTGACCCCGATCCAATTAAGGGCCTGGATCAAGGATTTGGTCATTCCTGATAGCAACAATGTGTTACTAACTTTTGAATCTTTTGCATTTAAAAGGGGAGTTCCTAGTGACGCGGACCTGGTTTTTGATGTAAGATTCTTGCCTAATCCTCATTATGACAAGGACTTACGTCCACTAACCGGTCGTGATGAGCCCGTAGCAACATGGCTATCACAGTTTGATAGCGTGTCTGAAATCATTAACGATATCACTGCATATATCCAGAAATGGTTGCCGTATTACATGCAGGATACGCGTAGCTACCTTACCGTCGCCATAGGTTGTACTGGCGGACAGCATCGATCTGTATACGTAGCAGAAGAACTGGCCAAGCGCTTTAGTTCACATCGCCCCATACGCGTTCGACATCGATCACAAGCACCAAAGAACCTTACATGAAGACTCTAAAGCATCAACCCCTTTTCCTGGCCTTATGTGTGACATTTTTATCATATAGCACCCATGCCAGTACCAGTGAAAAAGAACATCCAACAGATGTCATTGAAGCTAAAGAAATCACGCAACCTGCCCCTGTCAAAGACCTAAAAGCGGGCAGTTTCAGAGTTACGGCCAATGGTATTTTTCCGGAAAGCAGCTATGACAGGGCTTATGGTGAAAACCTGCGCAACCTGGATGCCGCAGAAACTGATGCGGTCACAGAAAGCCAGACAAAGGAAACCACGCCGGCACCTGGCCCCCGGTTCAAGGCCCAGCCTTCACACCGCAGCCATGCCCGTGCCTATACCGTCAAGGGCAAACGCTATGTACCATTTGCCAATAACATTACCAATTTTTCCGAAGTTGGCACTGCCTCATGGTACGGCCCGGGCTTTCATGGCAAACGCACGGCCAATGGCGAAAAATTCAACCAGAACTTAATGACCGCTGCCCATAAAGAATTACCCCTGAACAGTGTGGTCAAGGTTACCCGGGTCTCTACCGGTAAAAGCATTATGGTCAGGATCAATGATCGCGGCCCTTTCCATGGCAATCGCATTATTGACCTGTCTTTGGGTGCAGCAAAAAAACTGGGCATTGTGAATAAAGGCAGTGATAAAGTCAAGGTTGAGCTCATCAAGAACAATGCCAAGGGCAGGAAAACCGGCAAAACCATGCTTTAAGCATTTTTTAATTCAAGGGCACGTGAATACACAACATCACGTGCCAGTCCGGTTAGTTGAGCAACAATTTTTGCACTGTCTTTAACAGAAAGCGTTTCAAGCAATACGTTCAAGAGTTCAGTTGCCCGAGCCATCTGTTCATTTTCATCCGCTTTGGGTGCCGCTTCAAGAATCAGCACAAACTCACCCAACTGACGGTGGCCGTCTTGCATAAACCAATCTTCAAGTTCGCCAATAGGCAGGGTCACAATCTGTTCAAAGCGTTTGCTTAATTCACGGGCCACGGTTAACTGGCGCCCGGCACCGCACACCAGCCGCAAATCACGGCAACAAGCCAGAATCCGGTGTGGTGATTCAAACATAACCACCGGTGCATCCAGCGCTGCCCATTTACGCAGCCATTGCTGCCTGGCCGTCGATTTCTGCGGGACAAATCCGGCAAAGGCAAAAGCGGGATTTTCATCACTGCTGACCCCGCTACCCATTAACGCGGTAATAACCGCAGACGCCCCCGGAATGGGCCGGACCAGCAAGCCTTGCTGCCTGACTTCACGAACGATACGCCCGCCTGGGTCACTGACTGCCGGTGCACCGGCATCCGATACCAAAGCCACACGTTTGCCTTCCTGCAAGAGACGAATAATTTCCTGTGCCGCCCGGGCTTCATTATGGCGATGCGCAGCCATCAGGGGCGTATTGATTCCCCATGCATTAAGCAGGACACGGGATAAACGGGTATCTTCAGCGGCAATCACATCAGCTTGATTCAGGGCAAAAACCGCCCGGGGACTGATATCGGCCAGATTACCAATAGGGGTTGCCACCACATACAGGCAAGCTTGCGGCCAGCTTTGTTGTTCCAGATCTGCCATGACCTTTTTCCATGCTGCATAAAAAGGTCCCTCTTCTATCGCCATAGTGCTCTCTTTCTGTAAAAATAACGGCCATGTAATCCCAATCGACATTATCGCTGATCACTTCCTGTGACAGCAACAAAAATCACTTCCCATAAAAAATGACCTATTCACATGACAATACCATTTTTGAACTTGCACTGGCGGCCCAGCAAAAGCGGGCAAAAGCCCGTCAACAAGACAAACCAGCCGCCCGCAAACCTTTTTACGAGCATAAATTGTCAGCCAGACAAACCACGGGCCTGCAAGCAGAGCAACAAGCCATTGAATATCTTGAAAAACAGGGCCTGAAAATACTGGCACAAAACCTGGCCTGCCGGTTTGGAGAAATTGACGTCGTCATGATGGATGCTCAGGTGCTGGTGTTTATAGAGATCAGGTTACGCAACAGCAAGGGGTTCGGGGGGGCTGCCGCCAGTATTACCCCCGCCAAGCAAAGACGGTTACGAGCCAGTGCCGCGTTTTATCTCCCGTTGCTCAGCCACAGATACTTCGGGGGCATCCCCCCCTTATGCCGGTTTGATGCTGTTTGCATGGATCATGGACAGATAGAATGGATCAGGCATGCATTTTGAACCACAACGCGCTCAACCTGATAAAATCACAGAACACCGTTGCCAAACAGCAGCATTGCCACTGACGTTTTAATGCATTAATCACAAGTATTTTTGCGCACTCGTGCGATAATCAAGACCATGGATATTTCAACCAGAATCAATTTACACTTTCAAGACGCCATCCAGACCCTGGAAAATAGCGCGTCCACACTCCTATCACCAATTGCGCAAAGTATTGATATATTAGTCCAGGCAATCAGCAACAATGCCAAGGTACTGGCTTGCGGCAACGGCGGCTCTGCCGCTGATGCCCAGCACTTCATTGCCGAGCTGGTCGGACGATTCGAGCGCGACCGCATTCCGTTTGCCGGCATTTCCCTTAATACAGACACCTCTATCCTGACTGCCGTGGGCAATGATTATGGCTTTGATGTCATTTTTGAACGCCAGGTACAGGCGCTGGGACAACCCGGTGATGTCCTGGTAGCCATGTCCACCAGCGGCAACTCCAGCAATGTCATCAAGGCAATCCAGGCCGCACACGAGCGGAACATGGCGGTCATCGCCTTAACCGGTAAAAATGGTGGTGCCATTGCCAATATGCTTACCGATTTTGATGTTCATCTTTGTGTCCCCCACGATCGCACCATGCGCATACAAGAAGTACATGGCTTGTTGCTACACGTGCTGTGTGATGGTATTGATGCATTCTTATTAGGAGATATTTCATGAAATTAAAGCGTGCAGCACGAATTTTTCGCCCTACCGCTTTACTTGCCCTTGTCCTGGGGTCCAGCACCCTGCTGTCCGCATGCGTTCCCTTACTGGTAGGCGGTGCGGCAACCACAACGGCCGTGGTCGTCTCCGACCGTCGCACCTCGGGCATGCAGCTAACTGACAAAAACATTGGCATCCGTACCGAAAGCCGTATTAGCGAAGAACTCAAGGACACGGTCCGCATTAATGCCATGTCTTACAACCAACGGGTACTGTTAACCGGCGAAGCCACCACCATCGCTGCTAAAGAACAGGCCGCAGCTATTGCCAAAGGTGTTCCCGATGTTAAAACCGTGCTTAATGAAGTGGTGGTTGCGCCACCAGCCGCCTTCAGCACCCGTGCCAATGACAGCTGGATAACCTCCAAGGTCAGAACGGAACTTCTCACCACCAAAAATGTCCCATCAAGTACCATTGACATCACCACCAGCCGGGGTGTGGTCTACCTGATGGGCCAGGTTACTCCCCTCGAAGGAGACCGTGCCGCCTCGGCGGCGGCGGGTGTCAGCGGTGTTAACAGGGTTGTCAAGGTGTTTGACCTGGTTTCAGGTACAGATACAGGTACCGCCAGCCATTCATCCGTTACCTCATCAAGCGGTAGCATGACAGTCCCTGGCACAGAAGTTAATCCTTCCACGACTCAAACCTATCCGTTGAACTGATGAAAAAATTTATTATTTCCCTTGTTATTGCCATGGCTGGCGTAGGCATCTGGTTTACCCTAAGCTCAAGTAAAGCCGCCCCCAATGTTACGTTTACCAGCCTCGAGGGCAAACAGTTCCAGACCAGTGACCTGCAAGACAAGGTCGTATTGGTTAAGTTCTGGGCTACCAATTGTGTTACCTGCATTCAGCAAATGCCCGACACCATTGCCTATTACAACAAATACAAAGATCAGGGCTACGACACCATCGCCGTTGCCATGGCCTACGACCCCGAGCCTTTCGTTAAAAACTACGCCCGTGACAACAATCTGCCGTTTACGGTTACACTTGACAAAGATGGCAGTGTTGCCAAGGCCTTTGATGATATTAAATATACGCCCGTCGCATTCCTGCTAGACCGGCAAGGCAATATTGTTAAGCGCTTTATTGGCAACTATGATAAAGCCATCTTTGAAAAAACCTTGCAGGATACGCTTGCCAAAGCCTGATTCCGTTTAACTTTTTTTAATTTGTGACCAAAAAATGACCGACATTTTGCCACAGGATATCAATGTTGTTCCGCCTGCCGTAAAAGCGGATATTATTTCCGAATCGCTCCCTTATATTCGCCGTTTTCATGGCAAAACCGTTGTTATTAAATACGGTGGCAACGCCATGACCGAAGTAAGCCTGCAACGCAGCTTTGCCCGCGACGTTGTCCTGCTCAAGCTTATTGGCCTGAATCCCATTGTGATTCACGGAGGTGGCCCACAAATCGACAGCGCCCTCAAACGCCTGGGCAAAGACGGGAACTTCATCCAGGGCATGCGCGTCACTGACGCCGATACCATGGAAGTGGTTGAATGGGTCTTGGGTGGCCAGGTCCAGCAAGACATTGTCATGATGATCAACGAAGCCGGCGGCAAGGCGGTTGGCCTGACTGGCAAGGACGGCGGTCTCATCCAGGCGCGCAAAAAACTCATGCCCAATCGGGAAAATCCTGATGAACCCCTGGATATCGGCTTTGTTGGCGATATCACCAGCATCGATCCTTCTGTTGTCAAGGCCCTGCAAGATGACCAGTTTATTCCGGTCATTTCCCCTATTGGTTACGATCCCGAAGACGGCAATGTCTACAATATCAATGCCGATGTGGTGGCTGGCAAAATAGCCGAAGTCCTGCTGGCTGAAAAGCTCCTCATGATGACCAATACACC
The DNA here is from genome assembly GCA_034006805.1 of Advenella sp. Classification (GTDB taxonomy): domain Bacteria; phylum Pseudomonadota; class Gammaproteobacteria; order Burkholderiales; family Burkholderiaceae_B; genus Advenella. The sequence continues at coordinate 21,975 of JAVESC010000021.1, read as the reverse complement.
AGGCGTGCTCGACAAATCGGGCAATCTGCTGCGTCGTCTTTCGGCCAAGATTATTGATGAGCTTTTCGCTGATGGCACGATCTCCGGCGGCATGCTGCCAAAAATCTCATCGGCCCTTGATGCCGCCAGAAATGGCGTCAACTCAGTCCATGTTCTGGATGGCCGTGTTCCGCATTGCCTGCTGCTTGAAATCCTTACCGATAAAGGCGTGGGCACCATGATTACCGCTTAGGCATGGCCTGTTCCAGCCTGATCAAACCGTTAAGCGCAAAAGCCATACACAAAAAAACCGGCCGTGTATGGCTTTTTGACCTGGACAATACCCTGCACGATGCCTCTCATGCCGTGTTTGCCCAAATTGATGTCAGCATGACCAAAGCCATCATGAAAGCCCTGGACATCGGTTTTATACCGGCCACCGCACTGCGACAGAAATACTGGGAACGCTACGGTGCCACCATGATTGGCATGGAACGCCATCACGGTGTCAATGCTTCGCAATTCCTGCACATGAGCCACGATTTTCATGCGCCCGATTTTGTCAAACCAGAACGAAATCTGGCCAGATTATTGCAAAATGTGCCCGGCATCAAATACATCCTCACCAATGCCCCACACGATTATGCCTGTTCGGTCCTTGATACCCTGGGCATCCGTCATTGCTTTGCCGGCATCTGTTCCATTGACCAAATGCGCCTGCAAGGCACCTTCCGACCCAAACCCTCCCCCGCATTAATGCACCAACTGCTTGGCCTGCTAAAGTGCAAACCCACCGACACCATCCTGGTTGAAGACACCCTGAAAAACCTGAAGATTGCCAAGCAGCTGCACCTGAAAACCGTGCATATTTTCAATGCCGGCACCCCCTTCAGCTCAACGCATAAAATCCGTCCGGCTTATGTTGATTTACGGGTAAAATCGGTTCACGAGCTTTTACGCCACCCGTTTTCACACAAATAAAAAAAACCGGCATTTAACGGCCGGTTTTTTTATGCGTCAATGTCGTGTTAATGCTTAATTCTGGCTAACCACCTGGCTTTGCCGGTCCAGTACTTCATTAATATTTTTTGCTGGCATATAACCATTGACGCGACTGCCGTCCTCAAAAAACATGGCAGGCGTACCCTGAACACCCAGCGTTTTACCCAAGGCAAGAATACTGCTAATGGGGGTTTCTTCCTCACACTTTGCCGTTGGCGGGGTTTCATTCCTGCTCATCCAGTTTCCCCATGCCAGGGCCTGGTCTTTGGCACACCAGATATTATTGGCTTTTACCATAGAGTCCGGCGCCAGGATAGGCATCAGGAACGTATATACAGTCACGTTATCAACGTCATCGAACTCTTTGTACAACTTTTTACAATAGCCACAATTGGGGTCTTCAAAAATAGCCACTTTTCTTTCACCGTTACCAATAACCCGTTTAACGGCCTGTTCAACCGGTAAGGTATCAAAGGGCACTTCAGATAATTTAGCCACCCGCTCACTGGTCACATCGCTTTTGGTTTTGGCATCAATCAGGTTGCCGGCAATCACAAAATCAGCTTTTTCAGTGGTGTAAACAATATTGGTACCCATCTGGACTTCATAAATCCCCGCATAGGGAGTTTGTTCTACAGCGGTTACCTCTACCTCAAACGCCGAAGCAATGGCTTCTTTAATGCTGTCTGTTGTGTTGTTTGCTTCTTGTGCCAAAGCCGGTGACGAGGCAAAGCCCAGCAGGCAACACAGCGATAAAGCCTTGAGCCGTGCCCATTTATTCAAATACAATTTCATTCCAACTATTTCCTGTATAAAGCAGGTAACTACCTGCCTTTGATAACTATAAATTAAAGCCCCGAAGCCGCGGCAATTAAACGTCGCTTGACAAACGGCAAGCGTTGCACCACATCCATGCCCGCATTGCGCAACAGCGCCAAAGGCCCCGAGGATGGCAGGGCAAACAGCTTGTGCAGGCCATCGGTGGCCAGGCGCATGGCCAGAATGGCTTCAGCGCGTTCATTTTGATAACGTTCCAGTACCCTAAGATCGCCAAATGAGCGAAAAGGTTCCTTGTGGGCCAAGGTGCGGCATAAAACCCGCGCATCAACCAAGCCAAGATTAAGTCCCTGGCCTGCCAGAGGGTGCACCCGATGGGCGGCATCACCGGCCAGGGCGATACCCGGCGCTGTCATTTGCGCTTTTTCAAGAGTAAGAGGAAAGCCATACAAAGGACTGCGCACACTGACCTTGCCCAACCTGCCCTGCGTAATTTCATCAAGCAGCCCGGGCAACTCTGTGGCCAGCTGTTCAGGACTCATGGCCTGTAGCACGTTAGCCTGTTTATCGCGCAATGACCACACCATGGAAACCTGATGACCATCACGGGTATCGGGCAATGGCAGGAAGGCGAGGATGCCATTGGGACGGAACCACTGGATGGCCGTATTCAAATGCGGCTTTTCAGTGGTGAGCTGCAAGACCAGCCCGGTATCCCCATAAGGCTTTGCTTCATGTGCCAGGCCCGCTGCCTTACGTAACGGAGAGCGGGCACCATCAGCCCCGATGAATAAATCAGCCTGTATTGTTTTACCTTTTTCTGTGATGACCTGCCCAGGTGAATAACTGTGCATTTTGTCGTCAATCCAGGGCACGCCAAAGATCTGCACCGCCTGGAACAAGGCCTGTTCTATTTCACCCGATTCCATGATCCAGGCCAGTTCGGCTTGTGCCGCCTGCCAGGCATCAAGCACCACCAGACCGTCCCGGTCACCATGGATCTCCATGTTTTCTACCGGCACAATGCGTTCGGCAGGAATGGAGTTCCAGACACCCAGTTCTTGCAAAAACAACTGGCTGGCTGACGAAACCGCATAAATCCTTGGATGGTATTGTTCACCCAGGTTGGCCAGAGGCTTTTTCCTGGGGCCCAGCAAACACACATTGACTCTTTGCCTGGCCAAAGCCAGCGCGCAGGACAGTCCGACAATACCGCCCCCGCAAACTACTACATCATATTTACTCATCTTGCACTCGGTACTCCAGCCTGTTTAGGCCATAAAATCCAAACTTCTCCTTGCTGCTTCATTTTACCAGCCAGATTACCGGCTTCAGGGCCACTGCCCCAGAAAAAATCAGTCCGGGCAGCGCCCTTGATAGCAGCACCCGTATCTTGGGCAAACACCACTTTTCTTAAGGGCGTGCCAGAACCCGGCTGGGTGGTTGATAAAAACAAGGGGGAACCCAGCGGTACAAAAACGGGATCAACCGCCACCGACCGTTGGGCAATTAAAGGAATACCATACGCCCCTTTAGGTCCAATGGCTTCATCAGCGACCTTTTCAGGCCGAAAAAAAACCATGGCCTGATTGGCATTTAACATTTCATTAACCCGGCCGGGATTGGCCTTGGCCCAGGCCTTGATATTTTGCATGGATGCTTGACTGATGGCTATTTCACCTTTGTCGGCCAGCCATTTTCCAATGGAAGTATAAGGGCGGCCGTTATGGTCGGCATAAGCCAGGCGAAGGGTTTCGCCGTTATCAAGCAGAACACGGCCTGAACCCTGAATTTGCAGGAAAAATGCTTCGACGGGGTCATCGAGCCAGGCAATAACAGGAGGCTTGTTGGCGCTGGCATTGATTTGCTCACGCGTATCATAAGGAACGATTTTATTGTCAACCAGCTTGCCCCGAATGCGCTTGCCAGCCAATTCAGGATAAACGCTACCCAGGTCAATGGTTAACAAATCTGCAGGCGGTGCGTACATGGGCCATTGATATTGCCCCCCTTGCGACAGGGAGCCCCTGACCACCGGCTCATAATAACCGGTTACCGTGTTGCTGCTGCCATTGGCACCTGAAACCTTCCAGGGTTGCAAATGGGTTTCAAGAAAACGCTTAACAAAAGCGGCATCATGGCTGCGGGCGGGCTGCCCTGATTCGGCAACGGCCTTGCAAACGGGCTGCCACGCCTGTGGAGTGGCACGCGCGGGGATGGTCAGGGAGCCGGAAATAGGCCGCATCAGCCCCCGGCAATTGTTGAGCAAAGTCAGCCAGAGATTGTCAACCTGCGCCTGCTCCCAACCCGGCAAATCAGACCAGGATACACGGGCATACTGGCCCGACAATTTACGTGGTGCAGTTTGTGCGAATGACGACAAGGGAGGCACTGTCAAGGGAGCGTCAATGGCAACCGCTTCGGGGGTTTCACCCGGGACATAGGGCGTTCCGCCCGAACAGGCAGCCAGCAAAACAACTGAACTGGCCGACAGGGCCAGAAGACGAAGTTTCATCATTATTCTTTTCCGTTCTTAATGTAAGGTGCGAGGAATGGTAAGCACGAATTCGGGAATATCCACATCAAAAGGCACCCCGTTTTCACCCACACAATGATAACTGCCCTTCATTGTGCCGTAAGGCGTACTAAGCGGGCAACCGCTGGTGTACTCAAAGGTATCTCCGACGGCAATCAGGGGCTGTTGCCCGATTACTCCCAGGCCCCTGACTTCCTGAACCTGCTCATTGCCGTCCTTGATAGTCCAGTGCCGGCTAATAATTTGCGCCGCAAACAAACCGTTATTCCTGATACGAACCGTGTAAATAAAAAAATACTGCCTTTTTTCAGGATCCGATTGCTCCGGCAGATATTGCGCAATGACCTCAACCTCGATGCTATCAGATTTCAAAAGAATTCTCCTGAATGAATGATCACTCTATTTTATGTGAAATAATAACCGCTTATTGTACTTCCACCATCTCTAACTACGAAAATTCATCATGTCAATACAGCATGTTACCCGAATTGCACCCAGCATCCTATCCGCCGATTTTGCCCGTCTGGGCGAAGAAGTTCGCGATGTCGTCCAGGCCGGCGCCGACTGGATCCATTTTGATGTCATGGACAACCATTATGTCCCCAACCTGACCATCGGCCCCATGGTTTGCGAAGCCATTCGCCCGCATACCACCGCGCCCATTGATGTCCACCTGATGTGTGAACCAGTTGACAGCCTGATCCCCATGTTTGCCAAAGCGGGGGCCAATATCATCACGTTCCATCCCGAAGCCTCCCGGCACATAGACCGCAGTCTGGGCCTTATCCGGGATCATGGCTGCCAGGCAGGCCTGGTTTTCAACCCGGGCACCCCACTTGCCTTCATGGATCATGTCATGGATAAACTTGATGTCGTCCTGCTGATGTCAGTCAACCCGGGCTTTGGCGGACAAAGTTTTATTCCCAACACGCTGGACAAACTGCGCCAGGCCAGAACACGCATTAACCAATGGCAAAACGCAGGCGGCCAACCCATTTTACTCGAAGTGGATGGCGGCGTAAAAATTGACAATATCGCCCAGATCCGTGCCGCCGGTGCAGATACCTTTGTGGCTGGTTCGGCTATTTTCGGCCAGACCGACTATGCCTCCATCATTGCACAAATGCGCCGCGAAATCGCCAAAGGCGAAGCCGCGTCAGCCACTTCACTGTAAAGGAAGGGCATGACCATCAACGCCGTTCTTATCGATCTTGACGGAACCCTGGTAGACAGCATCCCCGACCTTGCCCATGCCGCCAATGCCATGCGCCTTGAACTGGGCATGCACGCTCTGGGGCAAGACGTGATTGCCAGCTTTGTGGGTAAAGGCATCGACAACCTGATTGTTCGCACCATTAATGCCAGTCTTGAAAAAACTGCGCTTGCCCCAGACGTTTTCAATCAGGCACGAGAAATATTCAACCGGCATTACCACTTGGTCAATGGCGATAACAGCACGGTTTACCCCAATGTCATTGAAGGCCTGAATGCCATGAAGGTACAAGGACTCAAACTGGCCGTGGTCACCAACAAGGCCGAAGCATTCACCCTGCCCCTGTTAACCCAAACCGGCCTGATTGGTTTTTTTGATACAGTGGTGTCCGGTGACACCTGCGCCAGAAAAAAACCACATCCCGAACCGTTATTGTATGCCTGCGAAAAACTGGGGCATCCGCCTGAAAACTGCGTATTCATTGGCGACTCGATTAACGATGTACAGGCGGCGCAAGCTGCCGGCATGCCGGTATTAATCCTGCCTTATGGATATAACGAAGGAAACAGTGTACAAACCCTTAAAGTAGATGCTATTATTGACGGTATGACTAGCGCAGCCCAATGGCTGGCAAATCAATGATAGATTCAGGAAAACAGTAACGCCCATGAAAACCCCTTTTAATGCATTCGCTTCTTCTTATTGCGCCAACTATTGGCGCTGGTGGCGTTTGCATTCCGGGATTTTCAGGTAAAAGGCGCGTCCACGCATCCTTAACGTCAATCAAGCAGTAAATAAATTCCCGGTAACCTGTATGGCTAGGCCGGGTTTTTTATTTTTGCCCGGTCTAATTGAAAAAAACGAGACCACTATGATGACTGAAATTGAATTTAACGCATTAGCAGCACAAGGCTACAACCGCATTCCAATTGTCAAGGAAACCTACGCGGACCTGGATACCACCCTGGGCATTTACCTAAAACTGGCCCATACAGGCAAAGAGACGGGCCGCATGACTTGCCTGCTGGAATCAGTCGTGGGCGGTGAGCAGTTTGGGCGTTATTCGTTTATTGGCCTGCCTGCCAAAACCGTCATCACGGCAAACGGACAACACACCGACGTCATTACCGATGGCCTGGTGGTTGAATCCCATGAGGGAGACCCGCTGGAATTCATCAAGACCTTCCAGCAGCGCTTCAAGGTGGCAACCCGCCCCGGCATTCCCCGTTTTGCCGGTGGCCTGGCTGGTTACTTCGGCTACGATACCATCCGCAACATCGAGCCCAGCCTGGGCCCTGCCGTCAAGCCTTTTCCGCATGGCCAGGAAGAAGGCATTCCTGACATCATGCTGATGCAGGTTGATGAACTGGTCATTGTCGATAACGTGATCGGACGCACCTACCTGATGATTTATGCCGATCCGGCCGTTCCCGAAAGCTACAGCAAAGCCCAAAAACGTCTTCTGAAACTGCGCGCCATGCTGCGCAAACCCATCGAGATTCCTTACAGCTTGCCCAGTATGGTCACCGAAGAAATCCGTGATTTCAAAAAACAGGACTACCTCAATGCTGTCCTCAAAGCCAAAGAACATATTGCTGCCGGCGACTTGATGCAGGTCCAGGTCGGCCAGGTCATTGCCAAACCCTTCCGCGATTCACCCTTGTCCCTGTATCGTGCCCTGCGCTCACTAAACCCCTCTCCATACATGTACTTCTGGAATTTTGGCGATTTCCACGTTGTGGGCTCTTCACCCGAGACGCTGGTGCGCCAGGAAGTTTTTCTTGATGAAAACAAACAAGAGCAGTCCTCTATTACCATCCGTCCGCTGGCCGGCACCCGTAAGCGTGGTGAAACCCCTTCAGAAGATGCCGCACTGGCCGAAGAATTAAAGGCCGACCCCAAGGAAATTGCCGAGCATGTCATGCTGATTGACCTGGCCCGCAACGATGTCGGGCGTGTGGCACAAACCGGTACCGTTGAAGTGTCAGACCAGATGAATATCGAACGCTACTCACACGTGATGCACCTGGTTTCCAATGTCAAAGGCACGCTCAAGCCGGGCATGGGTGCCATTGATGTCTTGCGCGCCTCCTTTCCTGCCGGCACCCTGACCGGTGCACCAAAGGTCAAGGCCATGGAAATCATCGACGAACTTGAGCCGGTACGCCGTGGCGTATATGGTGGCGCTGCCGGCTACTTAAGCTACAACGGCACCATGGATGTAGCCATTGCGATTCGTACCGGCGTGATTAAAAACGGCATGCTTTACGTTCAGGCTGCGGCCGGCATCGTGGCCGACTCCGACCCCGAAAAAGAATGGCTCGAAACCGAAGCCAAGGCCCGTGCCGTTTTACGCGCGGCCGAACAGGTTCAGTACGGCCTTGACCAACCCGTTTAACCGTACAAAAAAAGGATAACAACAATGTTACTGATGCTTGATAACTATGATTCCTTCACCTATAACCTGGTGCAGTATTTTGGCGAACTGGGTGAAGACGTTAAGGTCGTGCGCAATGACCAGATGACGGTTGAAGAAATTGCCGCCCTGAACCCCGACCTGATTTGTGTTTCACCCGGTCCCTGCTCGCCTGCCGAGGCGGGTATTTCAGTGGACCTGATCAAACACTTTGCCGGCAAAAAACCCATTCTGGGAGTTTGCCTGGGGCACCAGTCCATCGGTGCCGCCTTTGGTGGCCGTATTATCCGTGCGCAACAAATCATGCACGGCAAAACTTCTCCCATCACCCATACCGGCACCGATGTTTTCAAGGGCCTGCCCTCTCCCTTCACGGTTACCCGCTATCACTCGCTGGCTATCGAGCGCGCAACCCTGCCCGACTGCCTGACCATCACCGCCGAAACCGCAGACGGTGAAATCATGGGTGTCGCCCACAAAACCTTGCCCATTTACGGCGTGCAATTCCATCCCGAGTCTGTACTCAGCGAACATGGACACGCCCTGTTGCAAAACTTTCTGGATCTGAATAAAAAATGAACATCACCTATACCGAAGCACTGACCCGCTGTATTGAACACCGCGAAATTTTCCATGATGAAATGCTGTACTTAATGCGCCAGTTAATGAATGGCGAAGTACCCGACACCATTGCCAGCGCCCTGTTAATGGGCCTACGGGTTAAAAAGGAAACCGTTGGCGAACTGACTGCCGCGGCAACCGTCATGCGCGAGTTTGCCACACCAGTCAACCTGGACAACACCAATGACCTGCTGGACATGTGCGGCACCGGTGGCGATGGCAGCAATACTTTCAACATTTCAACCACCGCCATGTTTGTTGCCGCCGCGGCAGGCGTGCCGATTGCCAAACACGGCAACCGCAGCGCTTCATCATCCTCTGGCAGCGCCGATGCCCTGGAAGCCATGGGTGCCAATATCGAGCTGCTGCCCGAGCAGGTTCGCGAATGTATCGAAAACACCGGCATCGGTTTCATGTACGCGCCCCACCACCATGCCAGCATGAAAAATGTTGCCACAGTACGCAAGGCTTTGGGCGTTCGTACCATGTTCAATATCCTGGGTCCCCTGACTAACCCTGCCAAGGCTGGCAACCAGCTGATGGGCGTCTTTCACCCCGATCTGGTGGGCATCCAGGTTCGTGTTTTGCAGCAGCTGGGCGCCAATCATGTCCTGATCATCCACGGTCTTGATGGCATGGACGAAGCCTCTCTGGGCGCCGCCACCCTGGTTGGTGAACTCAAAGACGGCGTGGTGAGCGAATATAAAATCCACCCCGAAGATTTTGGCATGCAAATGGTGTCCAATCGCAGCCTGAAAGTAGCCAACCGGGAAGAATCACTGGAAAAAATGCGTGAGGCCCTGGATAACCGTGACGGCCCGGCACGGGATATTGTTATCCTCAACGCCGGCCTGGCCATTTATACCGGCAACAAGGCCGGCTCTATCAAGGATGGGATAAACCAGGCCCGTGAATTGATTGCTTCCGGCGCGGCAAAGGCTAAAATGGAAGCATTCTGTGCATTCACAAGGAAATTCAACTCATGAGCGATATTTTAGCCAATATACTGGCCGTCAAAAAAGAAGAGGTTTCTTCCCAGAAACAAATCCGCAGCGAAGCAGACTTGCTGCGCGAAGCCAAGGCCCGGCAGGATGTCCGTGGGTTTGCCAATGCCCTGCGCGAAAAAATCGATGCAGGCAAGGCAGCCGTCATTGCGGAAATCAAAAAAGCCTCACCGTCCAAAGGCATCATCCGTGAAAATTTCACCCCCCCAGACATCGCACGCAGTTATGCCGCCAACGGTGCGGCCTGCCTGTCCGTCTTAACCGATGTCCAGTTTTTCCAGGGCTCCAACGACTACCTGCGCCAGGCCCGGGCCGCTTGCCCGTTACCTGTATTGCGCAAGGATTTTATTATTGATCCTTACCAGATCATTCATGCCCGCGCCCTGGGTGCCGACTGCATTTTGCTGATTGTGTCTGCACTTTCCAAAGAACAACTCAGGGAATTTGAAAAACTGGCCTTTGAACTGGGCATGGATGTGCTGGTTGAAGTCCATGATCGTAACGAACTGGAAATGGCCCTGGAGCTTAAAACCCCGCTCGTTGGCATCAATAACCGCAACCTGCGCACCTTTGAAACCTCATTGCAGAACACCCTGGATCTTTTACCACTCATTCCCGAAAACCGCACCGTCATTACTGAAAGCGGCATTCACTCACACGAAGACATTCAAAAAATGAAAGACCATCATGTGTATGGCTTTTTAATTGGTGAGGCCTTCATGCGCGAACCCGACCCGGGCCTGGCACTGGCTGATTTCATCCGGGAATAATCCAATGACTGACTCATGCGTATTGTGCAGGGCCAGCGATGAACCGCTCATTTGGCAAAATGAGCGGGTTCGCGTCATTGACGCCGCCGAGGCGGACTACCCTTGCTATACCCGTGTTATCTGGCAACAACACGTCAAGGAAATGACCGACCTTTCCAGCGCCGAACAAATGCTATTCATGCGCTTTGTGTTTTGTGTGGAGTCGGTTCAGCGACAGGTGCTTAACCCGGACAAAATCAATCTGGCGCAGTTTGGCACCATGGTGCCTCATTTACACTGGCATATCATTCCGCGTTTCAGGCAAGACCGGCACTTTCCGGCTTCCACCTGGGGCAGCCCCCGCTTTAGCAATAACGAAGCGCCCGATGAATGGCATAAGCACCTAAGCCAAATGAACCACCTGAAACCGGCCTACCACCAAGCTCTGACCCTCGCATTGGCAACCATCTGAATGACTGCTTCAAACTGCTTTAACGGCTCACTGTCCGATCAGCTTATGCGCTGCCACCCCCACTGGCAGGCACTGTTTAACCAGCCATCGCTTAAACCGGTACTGGAAAACATCAATTTTTCCCTGAGAGAACGGTTGCAGGCGGGGGCCATTATCTATCCTGCGGCACCATTAAAAATATTCGAGCGGCTTGGGCCTGAAGACACCCGGGTCGTCATCCTGGGCCAGGACCCCTACCATGGCCCAGGCCAGGCACAAGGGCTGGCTTTTTCCGTCCCGGACAAGCTAAAAACCCCGCCCAGCCTGCGCAATATCTTCAAGGAACTGGCCCGGGAATACAAGGGCATCAAACTGGCAGGAAATAACCTGGATTCCTGGGTCAGCCAGGGTGTCATGCTGCTTAATACCGTACTCACCGTTGAAAACGGCCAGCCGGCTTCCCATGCAAAACTGGGCTGGCACCGCATTACCGATGCCGTCATCAGCCATCTTGCCAACCAGGCACATTGCGTCTTCCTGTTATGGGGCGCCCATGCCCAAAGCAAGATCCCCCTGATTATGGCAGGCAAAGGCAGCCACCTTATCCTGAAAAGCAACCACCCCTCTCCGTTATCGGCCAGCCGCCCTCCCGAACCCTTTCTTGGCAATGGCCATTTCCAGGCCTGTAATGAATGGCTTTCAGCTCATGAATTGCCCCCGGTCAACTGGTCGTTGAAACAAAATGGCACAAAACAAATACAACAACTTGTCTTAAATATCTGATTTAATGTTTTTTTAGCTTTACAAGTTAGTAAAAACCCTTTATTATTGTCTCCTTACTGCAAATTGATTGGCAATTTTTATTTCAGCAGTTGATTAGTTAATATTGTTAATTAATGGCTAATTGTTTATGTAGCCCATATGCCAATCATCATCGCTCCTACCTCCTGACCTGCGCTGTTTAAATACATCCATTGGTTGATCCGGTCGGCTCGATGCTCCGATCAACAACTCGTCTGGCATTACCCCTTTCGTTTTCTGTTTGCTCACACATTCATACTTCGCATGAAGCGCGTTTTATCGTGTTCGTTCATGCCTGTGGTATTTGATGTTTCTGCGCAAAACAGACACATCCCCAGGCTTGTTACTTAACACTTTAAGGACACTTATGTCATTCGACACTCTTGGTTTATCGCCCGTTCTTCTGGCTTCACTGAAAAAATCCGGTTATACCGAACCCACTTCAGTACAGTCCGCCTCTATTCCCCAGGCACTGGAAGGGCATGACCTGATTGTTTCTGCCCAAACCGGCAGTGGCAAAACCGCCGCATTCATGCTGCCCTCTCTTCACCGCATTGCCAACATGCCCGCCAACAAAGGCGCCGGCGTACAAGTGCTGGTTTTGACCCCAACCCGTGAGCTGGCCCAGCAAGTCGCTGAAGCCACCAAAACCTATGGCGAAGGCATTCAGGACTTGCGTATTGCCACCGTTGTGGGTGGTATGCCCTATGGTGCCCAAATCAAGATGCTATCCCGTCGCGTAGACGTGCTGGTGGCCACACCGGGCCGTTTAATCGACCATTTGAATGCCAGGCGCGTTAACCTGTCACAAGTTCACACCCTGATTCTTGACGAAGCCGACCGCATGCTGGACATGGGCTTCATTGAAGACATTGAAAGTATCGTTGCAAAAACACCGGCCAACCGTCAAACCCTCATGTTCTCTGCGACCTTTGAAGGTTCGGTTGCCCGTTTGGCCGCTGATATGCTGAATGAGCCAAAACGCATTGATATTTCAAACCAGAAACAAAAACACACCAATATTACGCAAACCTTGCTATACGCAGATGATGCATCACATAAAATGCGTCTACTTGACCACCTGTTGCGTGATGCCTCCGTTGAGCAGGCAATTGTTTTCACCGCGACCAAGCGCGGTGCAGACGCACTGGCTGACCGTCTTGACGAAGAAGGCTTCTCGGCATCAGCCCTGCATGGCGACATGAACCAGCGTCAGCGTACCCGTACCCTGACCCAGCTGCAACGTGGCCGTCTGCGTGTACTGGTGGCAACCGATGTGGCTGCCCGTGGTATTGACGTACAAGGCATCAGCCATGCCATTAACTATGACCTGCCCATGCAGGCAGAAGACTACGTTCACCGTATCGGCCGTACCGGCCGTGCCGGCCGAAGCGGTCTGGCTTTCACGCTGGCAACCCATAGCGAAAAACACAAAATTCGTCGTATCGAACACTTCATTGGCCAAACTCTGAACGCCGACGTGATTGAAGGCCTTGAGCCCACCAAAACCGCCGAAAGCTCACGCGGCCGCAAGGGTGGTAAAGGTGGCGGTGGCCGTAATGGTGGCGGCGAGCGCAGGTTCAACAAAGGCAAAGACCAGTCCCGTTCCGGTTTTGCCATGAGAAAAGGCGATCAGGAAAGGTCGTTTGACAAACCCCGCGCTGAATTTGGCGATCGCCCTGCCCGTGCAGAGCGCCCTTCATTTGGTGACCGTCCTGCCCGTGCTGCTCAAGGTGATCGTCCTTCTTATGGCGACCGCCCTGCCCGTGGCGGCTTCGGTGGTGATCGTCCTTCTTATGGTGACCGTCCTGCCAAGGCTGGTTTTGGTGACCGCCCCGCTCGCGGTGGCTTCGGTGGTGATCGCCCGGCAAAAGAAGGCCGTCCAGCATCACGTGGTAGCGACCGTCCGTTTAGCAAAGGCGGCAAAGAGTCTTTTTCTCACGGCAAGAAAAAAACCACCGCTCGCAACTGGGCATAATCAAGCCATTTGATTAATGCTTAAACAAAAAGGGAATCGTTAATAACGATTCCCTTTTTCAATTCTGCCAATACCAACAACGGTTAAATAGCATTCAGCCCTGCACTACCACCCCGTCATCCAGCAATTGCCTGATACGCTGAGTATCCACCCCCCAATCCTGCAACACTTCCACGGTATGCTGCCCCGCAGCGGGTGACGGCTTATGAATGGCGAACTCAAACCCGCTCATTTTGAACGGGCTACCCAATTGATGCACCGTTTTACCCTGTTCACCGGTTGATTCAATAATCATGCCCCGCTCTTTAAAATGGGCATCACTGACTGTTTCATTCAAGTTTAAAACAGGTGTAACACAGCAGTCACTGCCTTCCAGTTTGGCGCTCCACCAGGCGAAGTCGTGGGTGGAAAACAATTGGTTTAATTCCTGCTTCACATAATTAACCTGCGCCTGATCGGGCGTATCGTGCAATGGTTTCAGGTCTTCACGCCCAACCAGCTCACAAAACACATCCCAGAATTTTTTCTCGAAAGCACCCACGGCAATATGACGGCCATCTGCCGTTTCATAAAAACCGTAATAAGCCGCCGCCCCGGTTAACTTGGTGACCCCGGCAGGCGCTGCCTGCCCGAATTCATTTAAAGTGGCCATGGGCAAACCGGCATACGCCAGAATGCCGTCGGAAAAGGAAATGTCCACCAGCCTGCCCTGGCCGGTACGCTGCGCATCAAACAGGGCCGCCAGTATGCCAATGCTGGCGGTGGAGGCACCGCCCAGCAAATCGGCCAAAGGCAGGTTGGACAGGGCTGGCTTGCCCGCACCATTCCCAATCTGATCGGCAATGCCGGCCTTGGCAATATAGTTAATATCATGGCCCGCTGCCTGGCTGGAAGGGCCGGTTTGCCCGTACCCCGTCATGCTGCAATACACGATGGCCGGGTTACGCTGTTTGACCGTATCATAGCCCACCCCCAGCCGCTCCATCACGCCGGGCCGGAAACCCTCTATCACGATATCGGCTTTTTCACACAAGTCCAGAAACAGGGCCTTGCCTTCTTCTTTTTTCAAATCCAGCCGCATACCCCGTTTATTGCGGTTAACCTGGGAACGCATGGCAGCCCAGGCATAATCACCGGCACCAGTGTCTTCCACCTTAACCACCTCTGCCCCCATATCGGCCAAATGCATGGCACATACCGGCCCTGGCAGCAAACGGGTTAAATCCAATACTTTTACGCCCTGTAGTGGCGGCCTTGACGCCTGACTCATTAATTTTCTCCTGACCTATTGTTTTGCTCTGCCTGCAGTTTACGCCACATGATTTTACCGGTATTGGATTTGGGCAGGGCCTCTACAAACTCAACCTGCCTGGGTGCCTTGTAAACCGCCATGGTTTCCCTGGCCCAGGCAATCAAATCCTGTTCTGACACTTTACCTTCATACGCTGGCTTAAGCACTACCAAGGCCTTTACCCGTTCACCTTTGGCACTGTCCTGGATGCCCACAATGCACACCTCATGGATGGCGGGGTGATCGTAAAAGGTATTTTCAACTTCACTGGGCCAAACTTTATAACCCGAAACGTTAATCATCCGCTTAAGCCGGTCACACATGAAAAAATAACCGTCCTCATCAATCCGTGCCAGGTCACCGGTACGGAAGAATATCCGGCCATCACGTTCCAGGAAAGACTCCTTGTTGGCCGGTTCATTTTGCCAGTAGCCTTTCATGACTTGCGGCCCGCTGGTAATAAGTTCACCCACCTCTCCCTGCGGCAATTCCTGCAAGGTGGCCGGATCAACAATACGGGAATCCACCCCCTGGGTTGGAATACCCAGGCACTGCCGCTTGCTGTTTTCAACCGGATTACAATGCAGGAAAGAAGCAGTTTCCGTCATGCCATAACCCTCGTTATACACAATACCAAACCGCTCTTTAAGCATGGCGGCAATCGCTTCGGGCATGGCCGCCCCCCCCCCTGACAACAGACTCAGGCTGGATAGATCCCGCTGCTGGGCATCGGCTTGTGAAAAACAGTCCAACACCATCGCGGGGGGTGCCGTCCAGACTGAAACCCGATGCTGCTCCATGAGTTTCAAGGCCAGGCTGGCGTTCCAGCGTGGCATCATAATCAGTGTGGCGCCCAGCATAATGGGCATATTCATGCCGTTTTGCATGCCCAGCATATGAAACATGGGCGCGACGGAAAGCATCACCGATTCGGCATGCAAATGACGCCAGATGGCTGAATTCACCAGTGAGGCCAATAAGGTGGCATGGGTATGAATACACCCTTTGGGCTTACCGGTGGTACCCGATGTATAAGGCAGCACGCAAAAATCATCGGGGCCGGTTTGTACCGGTTCAGCCACCAAACCGGCATTCAGAGCATCTGAAAACAAAACCATGCCATCAGTGAGTGCAAAGTCACTGCCATGCTTCACAAAATCAGGCAAGTCAGGGTCGTCAAGATCTTCTACAAAATCACGATAAGCATGCACCATGACGTGCTGCAATCCACCTTCCTGATTGCTTTGCATGCAAGGGGCCAACTGCTTTAGCAGTTCCTGGGCAACAAAGGCACAGCGAGCTCCACTATCAGACATATAGTACTGGATTTCAGAAGTGGTACACATAGCATTAACGGGTACAATCACTGCCCCCAGCTGCAAGACGGCATAATATGCAATCACAAACTGCGGACAGTTCTGGCTCATCAACAGGACACGGTCGCCTTTGCCCAGCTGCATTTTCTGTTGCAAAAACCCGGCCATCGCATCGGTGTATTGCTTCAGTTCACGGTAAGTGATCCGCCTGCCGCAATAAACAATTGCGGTTTTTTCCGGGTATCGCAAAGCAGCGGTTTCAAGATAATGGGGAAGCGTTACATGCGGTACAGTCCCCGTGGCCGGTACCCCTTTAGGCCAGAACTTATTCTTGATTGGGCTCATTACGTTATTGTCTCCTGATGAATCTGCCATTTACCAACATATTCCGGGTTAATCCATCCGGATACCGGTTTCCTTTGCAACTTTGCCATATTCGGCCAAATCCTCTTTAACGATTTTGGCGTATTCAGCGGCAGAATTACCCACAGGAATCAGGCCCATATCGGTTAAACGGTCATGAATTTTTGGCATTTTCATGACTTTCTGGATTTTTTCGCTTAGCTGGTTCACAATCGGCTCTGGCGTACCTGCCGGCACAAAGAACCCAAACCAGCCATTGGCATTGAAGCCATCCATACCCATTTCACTAAATGTCCTGGCCTCTGGCAAAGAGGTTAACCGTTTTGAACCGGTCACACCCAGAATCTTGAATTTGTCAGACTGAAGATGTGGGCTAATCGCCGTGATATCAATAAAGGCCGATGTCAGCTCACCACTTAACATGGCGGTCACTTCAGGACCTGAACCCCGGTAAGGAATATGCATCAAATCAATACCGTTAATCACTTTGAACTGTTCACCATGCAAATGGGAAGAGGTGCCATTGCCGTAAGAACCGTAAGAATACTTACCCGGATTTTTCTTCACGTGTTCAATAAACTCTTCCATCGTATTAACCGGAAGCTCACTTTTCACCACAAATACATCAGAGGACAGCGCTACTTGTGACACCGGTGTCAAATCACTGACCTCATAGGGCAATTTTTTATACAACCAGGGCGCCTGGACCAGTGCCGTAATGCCCAGCAATACGCTATAGCCATCAGGGTCTGCCCTCGCAACCGACTGATTCCCAATCGTGCCGCTGGCCCCTGGTTTGTTTTCAACCCATACGGTTGCGCCAAGCTCTGTGGCCAGTTCGTGCGAAATCATGCGGGCGATGGTGTCGGTTCCCCCACCCGGCGGGTATGGAACGACGATACGAATGGATTTATCGGGATAATTGCCCGTACTTGCCTGCACATTTGCCGTCAGCAGGGCACTCATGCCCACCGCTGCCGCACACAACATGGATACTGCCGTACGTCTTGTTACCTTCTTCATTTTAGTCTCCTGTAAAAATTCAGAATGTTGCTACTATTTTGCAAACCGGCACCGCAACTGTTTATGATTTAATAAGCGGAACCGGCCATTGGTCATGTTAGCGTTTAAAAAAATTAACGGGGTGTCATGCGAATGGCACCGTCAAGCCGGATCGTTTCACCATTAAGCATGGCGTTTTCCAGCATCTGCACCGCCAATGAGGCGTATTCTGACGGAAAGCCCAAACGCGCCGGATGTGGCACCGATGCGCCCAACGCCGATTTCACATGCTCTGGCAGTTTTGATAACAACGGTGTATCAAACAAACCGGGGGCAATCGTATTAACACGGATCTGGCGTTGCGCCAGATCCCGTGCCGCCACCAGTGTCATGCCCACAACGCCGGCTTTTGCCGAAGAATAGGGAATCTGGCCAATTTGCCCTTCATAGGCCGCCACCGAAGCCGTTAACACGCAAGCGCCACGCTCACCATCCAACGGTTCATTTTTAGCCATGGCCGCTGCGGCCAGACGCAATGAGTTAAAAGTACCAATCACATTAACGCGGATAATGGATTCAAATTTTGCCAGATCGCCTGGCTCACCGTCTTTTTCAACCACCCGAATGGGGGCACCGTATCCGGCACAATGCACCAGTGCCCGCAAAGGAGCCAATGAAACCGCTTTCTCAATGACCGCTTTCATTTGTTCCGGCTCGCAAACATCCGCCTTGACAAAGTGGGCCCCCGCCCCCAACTGCTGCGCCACTTCCTGCCCCTTGTCATTCAGGTCGGCGATGACCACCTGCACGCCTTTAGCGAGCAGTTTTTCTACGGTAGCCAGGCCCAGGCCTGATGCGCCACCCGTTACTACTGCCGACATATTTTCCTGCAACTGCATAAGTATCTCCTGCCTTATTCTATTTTCAATTAGTTTAATCTTTCAATAATGGTGGTATTTGCCATGCCACCTGCCTCGCACATGGTTTGCAAGCCATAGCGTTGATTATTATCTTCAAGCGCATGCAACATGGTAGTCATTAAGCGCACCCCTGAAGCCCCCAAAGGATGCCCCAGCGCTATCGCCCCGCCTCTTGGATTCAGTTTCGCCTCATCAAGCTGAAACTCGCGTTGCCAGGCCAAAGGCACACTGGCAAAGGCTTCATTCACCTCAATATGATCAATATCTGCCGGCTTCAGGCCGCTTTTATCAATGGCCTTGCGGCTGGAACTGATGGGTGCGGTTAGCATTAACAAGGGGTCATCACCCCGCACATCAAACGCCACGAAACGGGCACGGGGTTTCAGGCCCAGTTTTTCAGCCATGGTCCGGCTCATGATAAGCATGGCTGCCGCGCCATCACTGATTTGCGAGGCATTGCCTGCCGTGACATGCCAGCCAATTTGTGGAAATCGCTGTGCAACCGCTTCATTTTCAAAGGGAGACTTCAATTCAGCCAATTTACTGGCCTGCGTACCCGGGCGAATGGTTTCATCTTGATCCACCACGCCATTCACGGTATTAATGGGTAAAATTTCCCGTTTAAATAAACCGGTTTCCCGTGCCTGATGCGCCCGTTCATGAGAGCGGGCACTGTATTCATCCAGCTCTTGCCGGGAAATATCCCATTTTGCCGCCACCAACTCTGCCGATACGCCCTGTGACACCAGACCTGGCTCATAGCGTTTAAGGAATTCTTCACCATAAGGGTTTTGATCTAACCGGGACACCCCCATAGGCACATGGCTCATGGACTCGATACCGCAGGCAATCACGATATCGTAAGCACCCGCCATAATGCCCTGGGCCGCAAAATGCACGGCCTGTTGGCTTGAGCCACACTTGCGGTCAATCGTGGTGGAAGGAACATGCTCGGGAAAGCCGGCTGCCAGCCATGCCACACGACCCGGGGTGCCGGACTGCGCCCCTACCTGGCTGACGCAACCGGTAATCACATCATCTACCATGGCCGGATCCAGCTTGTTACGCTCAACCAGGCCCTTTAACAATTGCGCCAATAAATCGGTGGGATGCATTTGGGTAAAGGCACCACCCGTCTTGGAACGGCCAATCGGGCTTCTGATGGCATCAATAATTACCGCTTCTTCCATTTTATCTCCTTAAAATGAAACTTTAGTCTCATTATTTAAATAATTTAATTGATATTTTGATATTAATGTATCATAATTTTATTAAATCGCAAATAATTTAATTTATAAAGAGAATAAACAATGTCTACTTCAGAAACCCCAGATGAAAGCAAACTGGTCAGTGCGCTTGCCAGAGGCATTAATATCCTCAACTGTTTTTCGCCCGTTCAATATGAGCTCAGCGCCAAAGAAATCGGTGAAAAAACAGGCCTCCCCAAACCTACCCTGTTCCGGCTGCTGGATACCTTAAGTGAGTACGGGCTCATCCGCTACTCTGACCGCCTGTCCAAATTTGTGCCCGGTGCCGGTTTGTTAAACCTGTCAGCGCCCGTCTTGCAACGCATGACCATCCGCCAGATTGCCCGCCCCCTCATGCAGGAACTGGCCAACCACATTTCAGGCCAGGTGCAACTGGTTATGGGCAGCAAAAGCAAAATGTGTTACGTAGAAATCGCACAAGGTGCCAATAGCAAAATATACCGGCCAGAAGTGGGTGTACGCATGTCCATTTCGAAAACATCCACTGGCCGTGCCTATATCAATTCCATCCCGCCAGAGTTCCGCGAGCGCTACCTGACAGACCTTGAAAAAAAATATCCAGGCCAACGGGCATGGTTTGAAGAGCGCCTGCAAGACGCCGCCAATGACCTTGAAAAACTGGGTTTTTGCCGTGGGCATCGTGATTTCCATCGTGAAATTGATGCCATTGCCGTGCCCCTGAGAAAACCCATCGACAACGAATACTGGATGTTTGCCGCTTCAGTGCCGGTTTACAGCGAAGAAAGCAAACATATTGACGAAGACATTGCCCCCAGGCTGATTACCCTGGTAAGAACCGTTGAATCATCATTGGGCAATCCCAATTACAGTATCTGAACCCATTCCTTCCATTTTTACAAAAGAGAGAGACAAATGAGAACCGTATTCCGAGATGACCACGAACACTTCCGCACCCAGGTGCAACGCTTCATAGAAAGGGAAATCAGCCCTTTTCATGCGCAATGGGAAAAAGACGGCATTGTGCCCAAATCAGTTTGGGCCAAAGCGGGCCAAGAGGGCTTGCTTAACTGCATGCTGCCCGAACCCTATGGCGGTGGCGGTGATTTTGGCCACTCTGCCGTACTGATTGAAGAACTGGGCAAGGTCAATGCCACTGGCCCGGGCTTTAACCTGCACTCGGAAATTGTTGCCCCCTATATTTTCCGCTACGGTACGCCAGAACAAAAAGACCGCTGGCTGCCAGCCATGGCCAGTGGCAACATCATTGGCGCGATTGCCATGACCGAACCCGGCACCGGCAGCGACCTGAAAGCCGTCAGGACCACAGCCCAACGCGAGGGCGACCATTATATTATTAACGGCCAGAAAACCTTCATTACCAACGGCCTGAATGCCGACCTGGTGATTGTGGTTTGCAAAACAGACCCGGAACTGGGCGCCAAAGGCATTTCCCTTATCTGCGTTGATGCCAACACGCCGGGCTTCAGCAAAGGCCGGAAACTGGAAAAAATCGGCCTGCATGCCCAGGATACCTCCGAGCTGTTTTTTGATAATGTCAAAGTGCCGGTCAGCAACCGCCTGGGTGAAGAAAATGCCGGTTTCAGCTACCTGATGCACGAACTGGCCCAGGAACGCCTGGTGATTGCCGTGCGTGCCGCCGCCTCGATTGAATCTTTCCTGGAAAAAACCATTGCCTATACCCGTGACCGCAAAACCTTCGGGCAAAGCGTGTTTGACTACCAGAACACCCGTTTCAAACTGGCCGAAGCCAAGGCCCAAAGCACCATGCTGCGGGTTTTTGTAGACCAATGCATCGCACTGCACCTGGACAAGGCCCTGTCCCCCGCCCAAGCCGCCATGGCCAAGCTGAATGCCACCGAAATGCAGGGGCGCCTGCTGGACATGTTCCTGCAAATGCACGGCGGCTATGGTTATATGTCAGAGTACGGCATTGGCCAGGCCTGGATCGATGCCCGCATCGGGCGGATTTATGGCGGCAGTGATGAAATCATGAAAGAGATTATTGCCCGAACGCTGTAAGCATTGTCGACAAGACGCGTTTTGTGCAACAGCCGTTCTTGAGCAGTCGGCTGTTGGTGACCTTAGAATAAATTCCCCTCTGTGGAGGGGTGGCGCGAAGCGCCGGGGTGGTTGCTTGACTCTCACGACACATGAGGGCAAACGGCAGCACCACCCCGTCAGGCTTCGCCTGCCACCCCTCCTGACCGGGACGACACGCTTCTTCCAAGGTATAGGGTTGTAATATATCAAGCGCAGGACGAAACTGTTCCAAACCCGCACTGGATATTGCAAGTACAGCAATATCA
>JAVESC010000133.1:0-5711 GCA_034006805.1 Advenella sp. | reverse complement strand
GCTGGGTAATGAAAACACGAAATCTTTTCTGGCTGCCGCTGAAATTGCCGGGCCGGGTTTTATCAACCTGCGTCTTACCCAGGCCACCCATCAGGCCGTGGCCAATGTCATTGCCCAACAGGGCAGTACTTATGGCAATGCCGCCAGCAATGGGCAAAGTGTGATTGTTGAATTTGTTTCCGCCAACCCCACCGGCCCGCTACACGTTGGGCATGCCCGCCAGGCTGCGCTGGGTGACTGCATTTGCCGCCTGTATTCCGCCAGTGGCTATAACGTACACCGCGAGTTCTATTACAACGATGCCGGCAACCAGATCAACAACCTGACCATCAGTGTCCATGCCCATGCCAGGGGCATTACCCCTGACTCAGACGCCTATCCTGCCGATGGTTATCGTGGCGCCTATATTGCCGACATTGCCCGCGACTTTCTTGATAAAAAATCAGTTGAAGCCGATGGCAAAACCGTTACCGCTTCCGGCGATATCAACAACATGGACGATATCCGCCATTTTGCCGTTGCCTATCTGCGCCATGAACAGGACCTGGACCTGCAGGCGTTCAACCTGCAATTTGACAACTACTATCTGGAAAGCTCTTTGTACAGCGATGGCAAAGTAGCTGATACGGTACAAAAGCTGATTGAAAGCGGCTATACCTACGAACATGAAAACGCCCTTTGGCTTAAAACCACCGAATTGGGTACTGGCGACGACAAAGACCGCGTCATGCGCAAATCCGATGGCGGCTATACCTATTTTGTACCCGATGTGGCCTACCACGTCACCAAATGGCAGCGTGGCTACAACCATGCCGTCAATATCCAGGGCAGCGACCACCATGGTACGGTGGCGCGCGTGCGTGCCGGCCTGCAGGCCCTTAACATGGGCATTCCCAAAGACTACCCCGCCTATATCCTGCATAAAATGGTCAAGGTCATGCGCGGTGGCCAGGAAGTCAAAATTTCCAAACGGGCTGGCAGTTATGTAACGATGCGCGACCTGATCGAATGGGTTGGGCAAGACGCCGTGCGTTTTTTCCTGATCCAGCGCCGTGCCGATACCGAATTCGTTTTCGACATTGACCTGGCGCTTGCCAAGGGCGAAGAAAACCCGGTGTATTACGTACAATACGCACATGCTCGAATTTGCAAGATTTTACGTGACTCTGCCAACATGCTGGGTTATCTTAAGGATGCGGATGTTTCCCTGCTAACGGCTCCCAGCGAAATTACCCTGCTGCGCCGCCTGGCAGAACTGCCCAACGTCATTCAGTTGGCCGCAAAAGAGCTTGCCCCCCATCATATTGCCTTCTGGCTGCTGGACTGTGCCGCTGATTTCCATTCATGGTACAACGCCGAACGCATTATGGTAGAAGACCAGGCCCTTAAACTGGCTCGTTTGCGCCTGGCCGACAGCACCCGCCAAGTCATTGCAAACGCCCTTAACCTGCTTGGGGTTAGCGCTCCAGAAAAAATGTAATATGGCAAAAAGACGTACCACCCGATCCTCACCCTCAAGGTCCAGAAGCAGCAGCAACAGTAGCGGTTCGTTCTCGTCAATCCTGACGGGGCTTATTATCGGCCTTACCATTGCCGCAATTGCCGCTTTCATGCTTACCCGCACACCGGTACCCCTCAGGGACAACACGGGCAGTACGTCTTCTTCAGGCCTCAAAATGCCTGGCACCTCATCGCCCACAGTGGGCAGCATGTCGGCTGGCAAGCAGCCTTTAATAGACCCCAACGCCTGGCTCAGCAACGATGGCCGTATCACCAGCCAGCAAAATGCCGCCACAGGCACCAGCAATCCGCCCCCGATTCGCCCGTTAACACCGGCAGAACCGGCAAAAACGCCGCAGTCGGGCCAGTCACAAGACCAAATTGCTTCATTAATCAAGCAGTTACCTGCTGCCAGCACACCTGCCCGGGCAAGTGCCGACACCAAAACAGCAACGCCTGCCAGCCCTGCCCCTGCCACCGAACAAAAACTTGCCCTGACTGCCAAGGGTAAAGACATTCCACTTAATACTAATACCGCCAAACCCGCCACCACCAGTGGCCGCTATCTTCAGGTAGGCGCTTTTCGTAATGCCAAAGAGGCCGACTCTATCAGGGCGCGCATGATCCTGATGGGCTACAACGCGGAAATTACCAAAGTAACCGTTAATAATGTGGAAATAAACCGGGTTCGGATTGGCCCCTTCAAGAACGATAATGAACTGAACCGCTCGCGCACCGAATTAAGCAAAGCGAAAATCAGCTCAACCATTGTTCGATAAATAATGCACCAACGACCGGTTACATCGCGTTTCCATCAATACACAAGCTGAACTTTTTGTTTTATAACCTGTCTTACCAAGGTTTTTACGATAATTTTCCGCTATTTTCAACTAACTGCCCCATTAGCATGGACAGTTAGTACAACAAGCCCCTGATCAATACTTTTTAATGCGAATAAACAATGATGCTTAAAACAATTTTCAAACACACGTTTTCCGCCCTGGCCATTATGGGTGCCGCCGCTTTTGTTCCAGCCATGGCCCAATCAGGTATTAAATACATCACGCTTGAAACCGCCCAGCCTTCTGATACCCCTGATAAAGTCGAAGTGCTTGAATTCTTCTCCTATAGCTGCTCACACTGCGCTGAAATGGAACCCCTGTTCCAGGACTGGAAAAAGAAACTGCCAGACAACGTAGCGCTCATACCCGTGCCGGTTGCCTTCAACGCCTCCATGCAACCCATGCAGCACCTGTATTACTCATTGGTGGCACTGGACAAAACAGACCTGCACCCCAAAGTATTTAATGCCATCCACAAAGAAGGCAAAAAACTGTTCAACCGTGATGCGATCATTAATTGGGCTGTCGAACAGGGTATCGATAAAGACGAGTTTATTGCCGCCTACGATTCGTTTGGTGTAGGCGCCAAAGCCAAGCGTGCAACAGAACTGTCCGACCTGTATCAGGTACAGGCCACCCCTTCAATTGCCGTTGGCGGCAAATATCTGACTTCACCCGGCATGACCGGCACCTACGCATCCAGCCTGCTGGAAGCCCAGGCGCTACTCGACCAGGTACTGGCCGGCAACCAATAAGCATGCATCAGTCAGTGCCATGACCAGACAAAAACCGGGCATTACCCTTGACAGGGCGCAAACAGCACACCCAGGAAACGGTGTGCTGTTTTCATTACATCAAACCGCCCTGGCTTTTTGCAAGGCCTGATCCAGGTCATCAACCAGGTCTATGACGCTTTCCAACCCGATATGCAAGCGGATGATCTGGTTATCTTCCCGACTCCAGTACGCATGGTTTTCCAGTGTCGGACGATCCACCCACTGAATCAGGCTTTCAAAGCCGCCCCACGAATAACCAATACTGAACAATTCCAGCGCATTCACAAAAGTACGAATCTGCCGATCGGAAAGCCCCAGTTCAATTGACAGCATGCCGTTGGAACCGGTGCAGTCACGCTGCCACAAGGCATGACCGGCATCTTTTTCAAAAGCCGGATGAAAAACACGTCGGGTTTCTGGCAAATCATCAAAATAGCGGCATACCTGCAAGGCGCTGCGAGCATGCTGGTCCATCCGGATGGGCAAGGTGCGCACCCCCCGGATCGCCAGCCAGGCGTCGTCGGCACTGACTGAATACCCCATGGCATATTGGTTCAGGTCGATCCGTTCGATAAGCGCCTTATCTTTGGCCACTACCGCACCCAGCATTAAATCAGAATGCCCCCCCACATACTTGGTCCCGGCAATCACGCTCACATCAGCGCCCAGTTCCAGCGGTTGATAGGCATAACCCGAACCCCAGGTGTTGTCCACCACCAGAATAAGCCCATGCTGTTTGGCAAATGCCGCCAGGGCAGGAATGTCCAGCATCTCAAACAACAAAGAACCAGGTGACTCCACATACAGCACCTTGGTATTGGCCTTGAGCTGCGCCTGCAGGGCGTCCAGGGATTGTGCGGACACATAGGTAAATTCAATATTCATGCGGCTTAATACCGTATTGGCCAGATGACGCACTGGCCCGTACACGCAATCGGCCACCAGCATATGATCACCCGCACCTAACAGGGACAGCAACGACATGGTAATGGCTCCCAGCCCCGAAGAGGCCAGAAAACAGCGTTTGCCCCCTTCCAGCTGGCAAAAAACAGTTTCCAGGGCCGCATGCGTTTCCATGCCCATGCGACCATAAGTAACCAGCCGCTCTCCTTTGCTTTTACGGCGGTAAGTGGCCTCCAGGTCTTCAAGCGTATTGAAACGGACCGTGCTGGTTCGGATGGAAGGCAGGCCCACTGGCGCAACCGGGGTAGTTTCATCACAGGGCGCCGTGCCAAGATGCTGTAATTGGGTAAGCAGGGAAAGTTTTGTGTCCATAGGGATATTCTTTATTTTGGGTGAAATATTACCCCCCATTATAGGGGCTAGCCCGTTAAAATACCCTTTTAGTTTACCTGACCCTACCCAATTTCATGACGCCTGAAACCCTCTTCGTATACCTTGGTCTGTGTATTTTGCTGGCCATTTCCCCTGGCCCCGACAATATTTTTGTTTTGCTGCAAAGCGCCCTGCACGGTTATCGCACCGGCTTTTTGATTGTATTGGGTTTGTGTACCGGCCTGCTGTTTCATACTTTTCTGGTTACAGTGGGCGTGGCCGGGCTGATTGCCGCCTCTGCAACCGCTTTCACCGTCCTGAAACTGCTGGGTGCCGCGTATTTACTGTATTTGGCGTGGGGCGCCCTGAAGGCGGGGCCGGTAGGGGCGGTTTCTTCCAAAGAAGACAGCCCTGCCGCACCTGCCCTAAGCGGCCGTCAATTCTACCGGCGCGGCATTTTAATGAATATCAGCAACCCCAAGGTCAGCCTGTTCTTTCTGGCCTTTTTACCCCAATTCACCAATCCGGCCAGTGGTTCGATCAAATGGCAGTTCATCTGGCTTAGTGCCATTTTTATCTTGTCCACATTAATCGTGTTCTGCAGCATCGTGGTGTTTTCAGGCTATTTTGGCCAGCTCCTGAAAAGATCGGCCCGGGCGCAGGTCATGTTAAACCGCTTCACCGCGCTGGTCTTTGCAGGGCTGGCCGTCAGGCTGGCATTTAGCGTTAAATAACGGCAAATCTCACGATACCGTCACTGCCGGTTTCACGGTTCAGCTTGCCTTCAAAATACAAGGCATGCAAGTGCGCCAGCGCCTCGCCCATGGCAAAGGTTAGCTGGTGCAAATCCAGCTCACGCCTGAACATATGCGGCACCACATCTTTGGCACTCATGGGCTGCTGGCATAATTCCAGCACTTCAGCCAGGCGCTCGGCATGGTGCTCGTGCTGCTGGCGAATCCGTTCATGCAAACCCTTGAACGGACGTCCGTGTGAAGGCAACACCAGGGTATCTTCGTCCAGGCCCAGGTATTTATTCAAAGACGTCAAATACAAAGGTAGCGGGTTGCCATCGGGTTCATGATCAAACACGCTCACATTGGTTGAAATACGCGGCAGCACCATATCCCCCGAAATCAATACCTTCAGCGCGGGACTGTACAGGGCCATATGCTCGGGCGCATGGCCGTAGCCGGAAATAAGCTGCCAGTCATTATTACCAATTCGCAGGGTATCGCCATCCATTAAGCGGTTGAAACGGTTGGGTGGCGTACAGACCAAGCCAGGATAATACGTAGCCCTGGCACGGATTTTTTCC
>JAVESC010000139.1:0-5370 GCA_034006805.1 Advenella sp. | reverse complement strand
ATGGTTCGGCGCCCCTCTCTTTTCCTGTTCGATGAGCCACTGTCAAACCTGGATGCCAACCTGCGTCAATCATTGCGGGCAGAAATACGGCAGCTGCACGACGAACTGAGTGTCACCTTTGTATACGTGACCCATGATCAGCATGAGGCCATGTCCATGTCTGATCGTATTGCCGTCATGAAAAACGGGCGTATCCTTCAACTTGGCACACCAGCCGAAATCTATGACCAACCGCAACACCGTGATGTGGCCGCATTTGTCGGTGCACCGCGCATTAATTTTCTGCCAATCACACGTGACAGCCAGGGACGCGCCAGCTTCCAGGGTCAGAATCTTGGGCAAATGTTACCTGCAACCGTAGCGGAAGTAGGCTTTCGGCCCCATACAGCCAGTCTGAAACCTCAAGCAAATGCCCTGAAAATTAACGCGCACGTTGTTCTGGTTGAATACACCGGTGCCGAACGCATTGTCACCTTGACGACTCCCGAAAACATCAACCTTACTATCGTGCTTGATAGCGAGCCTAACCTGCGAACAGGTGATGACCTGACGCTCTTTATACCGATGAGCCACTGCCATGCCTTTGACTCTGAAGGGCTTAGGCTGATGCCCTTGTGCGTTCCTCTTTCCTGCGCCGCCTAGGAGCCAAGCATGCGTATCAAACACACCCAACTCGCACTGCTACTTGGCCCAAGCATGGTACTGACAGTATTGTTATTGGTACTGCCCTTGTTCATCGTAGCGGTATTGTCCCTCACAGACTGGCAGTTTGGTGCCAACACCTGGAACTGGATCGGCCTGTCTAACTATGCCGAACTCTGGCAAGACGACACCTTTCGCAAATCATTCATCAATACGATGTATTACCTGGTAATGGTTTCGGTCGGTTCTATTGTCATCGGCCTGGGCGCTGCCCTCCTGATTGAGTCACACTCATCATTACGTGCTTTCTACCGCACCGCTTATTTTATGCCAGTCGCCTCTACCCTGATTGCCATGGCGCTGGTCTGGCAATTCCTGATGCACCCAAGCGCAGGCTTTATCAATCAGGTCATTTCATGGTTTGGCCTGGTACCGCAAAACTGGCTTAAAGACTATAACCTGGCGCTGCCGTCACTTGCCGTGATTGGTATCTGGCAAATGTCGGGGCTTGCCATGGTCATGTTCATGGCCGGACTGAAAAACATTCCCACCGAGTTACGCCATGCCAGCCTGCTGGATGGCATGAGCAATCCTATCGACCGGCTTTTTCGACTGACCTTGCCATTGCTGGGCCCCACCACCCTTTTTGTGGTTACCGTATGCGCCATCCGTTCGTTACAAGTGTTTGACATTGTTCATGTACTTACCAGTGGCGGGCCAAACAAAGCAACCGAAGTATTACTGCACACCATTTACAACGAAGGTTTCAGCTTCTTCAGAATGGGTTATGCCTCGGCCATGACGGTAATCTTTGTCGCCTGTATCTTCATTTTCACTCTGGTGCAACAGGCAGGAATGGATAAAAGGACACATTACGCATGAACACGCCAACACAAACCTCCCTACCCTGGCGCATCGCCCGTCACACTATTCTCATGACCGGCGCGATCATTTATCTATTTCCATTTATCTGGATGCTGTCGACCTCACTCAAACCGGCTGATGAGATTTTCATGAGCGGTTTTCACCTGTTACCCCAAAAATGGGCTGCCTGGGAAAACTACACAACGGCGCTTACCCAGGTACCATTGCTGCGCTATCTGCTTAATGGGATTATCGTCTGTGCAGGTATTCTTGTTCTCCAGATATTGATTGCCTTGCCTGCCGCTTATGTATTTGCCAAGACCGAGTTCCGTGGCAAGCGCCTGGCCTGGGCCCTGGTGATGCTCTCGCTCATGATTCCATTTCAGGCGACGGCAATCCCCCTCTATATCCTGCTCTATCACGCAGGCCTGCTGGATACAACCTCTGCACTGGTTATCCCGTTCATTGCCTCGGCCTTCGGTATTTTCCTTATGCGCCAGTTTTTCCGGGGCGTTCCCAATGATCTTATCCATGCGGCACGTCTTGATGGAATGAGTGAATTCGAACTGGTGTGGCGCATTCTCATGCCCACAGCCATGCCGGCACTCATCGCCTTCTCTATCTTTTCCGTCGTGTGGCACTGGAATGACTTTTTCTGGCCCTTGCTCGTAATCAGCACGATGGATCTGGCCACTCCCCCTCTGGGCACTATGTTTTTTATGAATGAAGAATCGGGCACGAACTACGGCCCTCTCATGGCAGGGACAGTCATTATCACACTGCCTCTGCTGCTATTTTTTCTTGCGGCGCAAAAGCGCTTTATTGAAGGTGTCACCCTATCGGGTGTTAAAGGTTAAAGGACCACTCATGAAACATCTCGTTATTTCAAGCCTCCTGGCGGGGCTCTCCCTGGGCAGCGGCATGGCCACTGCAGCAAAAATTGAACTCATCGTTGATTATCCCTACCCTGAGATATTCAATCCGGTGCACCAAGAGCTTGCCAAACGCTTCACTGAAAAATTCCCGGATTATTCAGTGAAGTTCCGCGCACCAACAACGGATTATGAATCGGCTGCCCAACAGGCATTGCGTCATGCTGTCACCAATCAACTGGCGGACGTCTCATTCCAGGGCCTGAACCGGCAGCGCGTGTTCGTAGACCGCAATATCGCCGTGGATCTCACGCCTTTCATCAAGTCCGAACCTGACTGGGAAAAACGCGGCTATAGCGACTCGCTCATGTCACTGGGTCAGGTCAACGGCATTCAGTCAGGTATTGGCTTCTCACTTTCGACGCCCATCGTCTACTACAACGCTGATCTGATCACCAAAGCCGGTGCCAAGCTGGACGATTTGCCCAAAACCTGGGACGACATTATTGCGCTCGCCGACCAATCGAAATCCGTCAATCCCGGTACTTACGGTCTGCACTATGACTGGGAAATCTCGGGCAATTGGCTCTGGCAGTCCATGGTGTTTTCCAAAGGCGGTCAAATGCTGGACGATGCCGAAGAAAAGGTTGCTTTTGATGACGCCATCGGTCAGGAATCGATTGAACAACTGGGACGCATGGTTGCCAATGACACAATGCAAAACTACAGTTACAGCGAGGCGCAACAATTGTTCGTCAGTGGCAAGATGGCCGTATTTTCCTCCTCTACCTCACGCCTGCCCGGCATTGAAAAACAAATTGGTGATCGCTTCAGGATGGTAACGGGCTACTTTCCGGTCTATGGCAAGGATGGTCGAGTTCCAGCTGGTGGTAACGTTGCCATGATGTTTACCAAAAATCCAGAACGCCAGAAAGCCGCCTGGGAATATATCAAGTTTGTCACCGGACCTGAAGGTGCCGTTGTCATGACAAAAAACACTGGCAATTTCCCTGCCAATATGCTGCCTATTGAAGATCCTGATGGCTTGAAAGGCTTCTACGACGCAAATCCCAACCAATATACAGCCGTTAAACAACTGCCTTGGCTGACAGGTTGGTATGCTTTCCCAGGCGAAAATGGCCTGAAGATCACCGACGTCATTAATGACAACCTGCAAACGGTCTTCGACAAATCAGCCCAACCTCAAGCGGCACTAAAAAATATGTCGCAAGAAGCTCAAAAACTGTTGAAGCGCTAAGGAAACCTGTCATGAAATTCATCCATCTAACAGATACACACCTTATTGAGGGCGGTGGCAACCTGTATGGCAGCAATCCAAACCAGCGATTAAGGCAGGCGGTAGCCCATTTTATGATGCATCAACCTGACGCCGAAGCACTGGTGATTACTGGTGATCTCACGCACTATGGCGAGGCCGATGCCTACAAGCAGTTGCGCGAGATTCTGTCTGTCGTTAACAAACCGGTATATCTCATTCCGGGCAACCATGATCGTCGAGACGTCATTAAGGATTATTTTCCATCCATTGAGTGCGATGAAAACGGCTTCATCCAGTACACAAAAGATTTCGGGGATTACCTCGCCATCTTCCTGGATACGAATGAGCCTGGGGTAAGCTGGGGCGTATTCTGCGAGCAACGGAGCACCTGGCTACGTAAACAGTTGGCAGACTCGACCAAGCCGGTGCTGCTATTTATGCACCACCCCTTTTTCCCGATCGGGATTCACAGCGTGGACGCGATCTCATTGCGCGAGACAGCGCCGTTCCTGGATGCTATCAAGGGTTTTGAATCACGAATTCAACAGATTTTCTTCGGACACATTCATCGCCCCATCACGGGCTCCTATAGAAAGATGCCTTTCTTTACCCTGAAAGGCACCAATCACCAGGTGGCACTTGATCTGCACGCTGAAGCCGATGCCGGAATCCCCGGGCGTTTGGAAGCACCGCAATACGCGGTAGTTTGCTTAAGCCTGGAGCAGATACTCATTCATATAGAGGATTATCTGGATGAAAGCCCGCGCTTTTCCTTGAAGGGCTGATAGAACAAAGTCATTACTGAACTAACGTGGGGGATTTATGGACAAACGATTTTGTCCCCCCACAATACATTGACAGTAAATACTCAATGTTCAAACATAAGAATTGTAAGCACCGCCATGGCTTACGATCTTCAGTCTCGGCAGATACATGGCCTATCCTTGTACGATGAAGCCAGCCACACAACAAAAAAGCATTGACAGCGCTCTCAAGGAAAGTTAACGTAAAACCACACATGCTTTTACCAAACCGCAACTTATTAATGCAGTGTCCTATCCTGTTCAACACTCAAGGAGTGAGAAATGAGAGATACACCTGAACGTTACGGCAGCATGAGCCGATGGTTTCATTGGGGAATAGCAGTATTGGTTTTGTGGCAATTTCTTAAATTGAAGTGACCCCCAAATGTTGGACGGTTAAAAACTAGGCAGCTAAAACCTGAGTCCGGTATTGTACCGGACTCAGGCCGTTTAACTTGAGCTTGATACGTTCGTGATTGTAGTAGTGAATGTATTGCTCAATGCCCGCCCTGATCGGAGTGCAAAAGGGGCTTTTCAGACGGCTTAAGCCGGGCCAAGGCCTTATCCAACATCTCGGTGACCAGCTGCAAAACCGGGCGCCGTGCCATCTGCCAGGCGATGATTTCACGATTGGACAAGTCCATCACGGTAGAGAGGTACCGCTTTTGATTGTTGACTTTGAATTCCGTCACATCAGTCACCCATTTTTGATTCGGTTGATCGGCCTCAAACTGGCGCTGGAGCAAATCCGGCGCAATCGTCCCGACCGCACCCGCATACGATTTATATTTCTTGACGCGGGGACCAACGACTTTAAACCCAGTGCCCGCATCAGGCGCTGCACCACCTTGTGGTTGATCACCACCGCCTTGAGCTGGTAGTAAAACGTACTGCGTGACAGCCCTGTTAT
>JAVESC010000132.1:0-5747 GCA_034006805.1 Advenella sp. | reverse complement strand
GGATAACACGATCACCACGGTACCGACTTATGCGCTTATTTCAGATTCGTTCAAGAACTGGCGGGCAATGTCGGAATCGGGAGGGCGCCGTATCAAGCGTTCCGTTAATATTGATGTGACCAGCATTAACTTTATCAGTGAGACAGAAATGAAAAAGCTGGCCAGAAGTCGTTTGCTGGCCAGCTATATTCTGGATAAAAGCCGCGAGGTTGAAAAACACAACCAGGAGCATAACTGGGACTTAAGCACGGCCCTGAATGGCCGGCGGTTAACTAATATAGGTACTTTCAGGGCCTATTTGGAAACGTATTTGCGCAAACATGCCAATATTCGCAAAGACATGACGATCATGGTCCGGCAACTGGCCCCTACTGAAGATGGGGTGCCGATTGAAATTTATTGTTTTACCAATACCGTGGCGTGGGTTGAATATGAGAGCATCCAGTCTGATATTTTTGATCATATCTTTGCCGTGGTTCCCGAATTTGGGTTGCGCCTGCATCAATCGCCCAGCGGGCATGATTTTGCCTTGATTGCCCGGAATTTGTCTGAAGTCGCAGAAAAGCAAAGTCAGTCAGCCTGAAAACAGGACCGCTGACGGTTGGGAGAATCGGGCATTTGCCTGTGAAAAAACTAGGTAATAACCCGATTCAGCCACGGCCGGCGGGTTTGTCGTGACTTGAATAGAAAACGCTCTGTTACAATGAAACGTTATTGTTTACTCGGAATGGGTAAATTTTTTCTATGGTTTTATAAGAACATCCATGTAGGAGATTGAAAATGGCTATTTCCCGTCGTGATTTAATGAAAATTGCGGGTGTTTCCGGTTTGGCTGCTTTGGCACCGTCTTTCGTGCGTGCCCAAGACAAGAAACTGGAAAAAACAGATGTATCAATCGCGGTGGGTGGCCAGGCGCTGGTTTACTATCTGCCTTTGTCGATTGCTGATATTAATGGCTACTTCAAGGAAGAAGGACTGAATGTGAAAATTGCCGACTTTGCCGGTGGCTCAAAAGCCTTGCAGGCGGTTGTGGGTGGCAGCGCCGATGTTTGTTCTGGTGCATTCGAGCACACCATTAACCTGCAGACCAAGAAGCAGTTTTATCGTTCTTTTGTGCTGCAGGGACGTGCGCCCATGATTGGTCTGGCTGTGTCCAAAAAGAACATGCCCGATTACCAATCACCGGCAGACCTGAAAGGCAAAAAAATCGGTGTCACGGCACCAGGGTCTTCCACCAATATGCTGGTGAGCTTTTTCCTGAAGCAACATGGTCTGAAAGATTCCGATGTGTCCATTATTGGCGTCGGTGCCGGTGCCGGTGCGGTAACCGCTTTGCGCTCGGGGCAAATCGATGCCATCAGTAACGTGGATCCGGTGTTAAGTATTCTTGACTATGCGGGAGATATCCAGATCATTGCCGATACCCGCAGCCTGAAAGTTACCGAAGAGATTTTTGGTGGCCCCATGCCCTCAGGCTGTCTGTATGCGTCACAACGCTTTATTGATGAGAATCCCAATACGACACAGGCCTTGGCCAATGCCATTGTCAAAGCCGACAAGTGGATCCAGCAGGTGGGTGTTGACGAAGTCATGAAGGTGGTTCCCGAAAGTTACCTGTTGGGTAATCCCGAGGTCTACAAGCTGGCCTTGACCAAAAGCTTCGAGGGCTTGTCACCCAATGGCCTGATGAACGAGAAAGGACCCGAAACGGCTTTGAAAGCATTGGCCAGCTATATTAAAAATTTCAACGCCGAGGCGATTGATTTGTCCAAGTGCTGGACCAACGATTTTGCTGAAAAAGCCCAAAACGCTTAAATCAATATGTCAGAACCTGCATTATCAATGGATAAAATCACGTGTACCTTCGTGTCACGTGATAATAAAAACGAAAAATATACCGCGCTACGTGACGCCACCTTGCATATCGCACCGGGTGAGTTTGTCTCTGTCGTGGGTCCAACCGGTTGTGGCAAATCAACCCTGCTTAACGTAGGGGCCGGGTTGCTTGAGCCGTCTGCCGGTTCCGTCAAGGTCTTTGGCCAACCTTTGCGGGGTATTAATCACCGGGCCGGTTATATGTTCCAGGGTGAGGCACTCATGCCCTGGCGCAGTGCGCTTGAAAACGTGATGGCCGGGCTTGAGTTTGCCAATGTTCCCAAAGAGCAGGCCCGTGCCCGGGCCATGGATTGGCTGCAACGGGTTGGTTTGTCGCATGCCGTCAACAAATACCCCCATCAAATGTCGGGGGGAATGCGTAAGCGGGCCATGCTGGCGCAAACCATGATCCGGGATCCGGATATCATTCTTATGGATGAGCCTTTTTCGGCCCTTGACATCCAGACCCGTCAATTGATGGAAAACGAGGTCCTGGAAATATGGATGAGCCAGCGCAAGGCGGTGTTGTTCATTACCCATGACCTGGATGAGGCGATCGCCATGAGTGATCGTGTGGTGATTCTTTCAGCCGGTCCGGGAACGCATATTATTGGTGAGTTCAAGATTGATTTGCCACGGCCCCGTGATGTGGCCGAGGTTCGTTCCCATCCCCGTTTTGCCGAGCTGCACAAGGCTATCTGGGATGTCCTGCGCGAAGAAGTCCTGAAAGGATACAATCAACAGAAACGGGCCTGATATGTGGAATTCAATTAAACCTAATACACGCAACTTCCGGTTGTGGCAGTTTATTATTTTGGTGTCAATACTGGGTGTTTGGTATTTTGCCTCGCTTAACGACAACGTGGCTTTCTTTTTTGGCCGGCCGCTTGGGGTGGCCCAGACTATCTGGGACTGGTTTATTGTCGATGGCGATATTTACCGTCATTTAGGGGTGACCTTAAGTGAAACCCTGTTGGCTTTTGTGATTGGCACGGTATTCGGCATGTTGTTTGGCTTGTGGCTGGGCCTGTCAAAAACCGCCAGTCTGGTGCTTGATCCTTACCTGACCGCGCTCAACTCCATGCCCCGGGTTATTCTGGCGCCTATTTTTGCCATGTGGTTTGGCCTGGGTATCTGGTCAAAAGTGGCGCTGGCCGTCACGCTGGTATTTTTCATCGTGTTTTTCAACG
This sequence comes from Advenella sp., assembly GCA_034006805.1. GTDB lineage: Bacteria > Pseudomonadota > Gammaproteobacteria > Burkholderiales > Burkholderiaceae_B > Advenella. The sequence continues at coordinate 2,682 of JAVESC010000132.1, read as the reverse complement.
TGTACCAGGGCATCAAGGAGGTCAGCCCCACTTTGCTGGATAACGCAAGAATGCTGGGAGCCAACCGCAAACAATTGTTGCGCCATGTCTATTTGCCATCGGCAACCAGTTGGGTGTTTTCCAGCCTGCATGCATCGGTAGGTCTGGCTTTTGTGGGCGCAGTGGTTGGCGAGTACCTGGGTTCGGCAAGTGGGGTCGGTTACCTTATTTTGCAGGCCGAAGGCACTTTTGATATCAATACGGTGGTGGCCGGTATTATTGTGTTAACCGTCTTCGCCTTGGTCCTTGATTTAATGGTCAGCCTTACCGAGAAACATTTCCTGACCTGGAAACCCACCTCGGGCGAAACCGAAAAGCTGTAAGTGCTCAAGCAGACAGATGTTTGTCTGTTGATACGATCCTCCTGTTGCCGGATAACACATGCCGGGAACAGGGGGATTTTTTCTTGTCTGTTTTCCTGTTGTTTTTTAAGGTTGAGTCAGGCTCACCGTTCGCAAGATGGGCATATATGGTTAAGATATGATATTCATGAATTACAGTTTAAATAAATAAGAATATTTACTTTTTTGTTGGATGACAAATGACAAAACAAATCAGGATTGCAGCCATTCCCGGTGATGGTATTGGTAAAGAAGTCATGCCCGAGGGCTTGCGTGTATTGAAAGCGGCACAGGAAAAGTTTGGATGGGCCAGCTGCGATTATTACGTTCAGCACGGCAAAATGATGCCCGATGACTGGTTTGAAACCCTGCAGCAGTTTGATGCCATTTATTTTGGAGCCGTAGGCTGGCCCGATACCGTGCCAGACCATATTTCCCTGTGGGGTTCCTTGCTAAAGTTCCGTCGTGATTTTGACCAGTATGTAAACCTGCGCCCGGTAAAATTGTTACCTGGCGTGCCATGCCCATTGGCCAATCGCCAACCTGGCGATATTGATTTCCTGGTCGTGCGTGAAAATACCGAAGGTGAATATTCGTCGGTAGGTGGCAAAATGTTTGAAGGCACCGACCGTGAGCTGGTGTTGCAGGAGTCGGTTTTTACCCGCAAGGGCGTAGACCGCATTCTGAAATACGCCTTTGAGCTGGCGGCCAGGCGCGAACGTAAAAAACTCACGGCCGCCACCAAATCCAATGGCATTTCAATTAGCATGCCTTACTGGGATGAACGGGTGGCCTTAATGGCGCAAGACTACCCACAGGTACAATGGGATAAACAGCACATTGATATCCTGTCTGCCCGCTTTGTGCTGCAACCCGACCGCTTTGATGTGGTTGTGGCTTCTAACCTGTTTGGCGATATCCTGTCTGACCTGGGGCCGGCATGTACCGGCACGATTGGCCTGGCTCCTTCGGCTAACCTTAACCCGGACCGTACCTTCCCGTCCCTGTTCGAGCCGGTACACGGTTCTGCCCCCGATATCTACGGGCAGAACATTGCCAATCCGATTGCCATGATCTGGTCCGGTGCCATGATGCTGGACTTTTTCAGCGAACAGAATACGGCCTGCGCACAGGCCCATGAGGCTATTATGGCTGCGATTGAAACCGTTCTGGTGCAAGGGCCCAAATCCCGTGACCTGGGCGGGTCGGCCAATACCGCAGAAATTGGCAGGGCGATTGCCAGCCTTATTTAAGCATTGGCCAACAAGGAAAAATAATGAGCAAGAAACGGATCGCCATTGGCGCCTTGGGGGGCACCATTAGCATGACAGCCAGCCCGTCTGGCGGGGTCACTGCCACACTGGGTGCCCGGGAGCTGGCGCAAACTGTGCCGGGTATTGCTGATATGGCAGAACTTAGCCTGCAGACCCTGCAGAAATTGCCCAGTGGCTCCATTCGTTTTGAGCATCTTTTCAATTGCCTGGCATGGGCCGAAAAAGAAGTGGAAAAGGGGGCTGCTGGTGTCATTATTACCCAGGGTACCGATACACTTGAAGAATCCGCCTTTTTTCTGGATCTTTTCTGGCGGCATACCCAGCCCTTGGTATTGATGGGAGCCATGCGCTCGCCAGAAGCGCCCGGTGCTGATGGCGCTGCCAATTTGCTGGCTTCGGTAGCGGTTGCCTGCAGCCAGGCATCCGCCAACAGGGGGGTGCTGGTTGTCATGAATGATGACATTCATGAGGCGCGGCATGTACGCAAAGTCCATTCAACCCGGGTTAACGCCTTTGAGTCACCGGTATTTGGTGTAGTGGGGGTGGTGCTTGAAAACCGGGTGCAATATTTCAGGCCAACGGTTCGCAAGCCGCAACTGCCCATTCCGGCCAGTTTCAACAAGAAAGTATTGCTCTTTGAACATGCGATAAGCGATGACCCTGATATTATTTTGCTGGCGCTTGAACATGCCGCATACCAAGGGGTGGTGATTGCCGGATTCGGCTCGGGCCATGTCTCTGAACCCATGCGCAATGTGCTGGTGGCGGCTGCCGGGCGGATACCGGTGCTGGTCTGTTCCAGAACCGCTGCGGGCAGTACCACCAACGCGGTTTATGGTTATAAAGGGGCAGAAATAGACCTGCAGCAAAACGGTGTTTTAATGGGGCAGTGGTTGTGTCCCCGCAAGGCTCGCCTGTTACTTGCTGCGGCACTTTGGAATGACTGTAACAGGGAACAAATAAAAGAGCTGCTTGGCCAATGGGGTGCAAGCCAATAACATCGGGGTAAACATGAGTACTTTCAGCTA
>JAVESC010000131.1:0-5770 GCA_034006805.1 Advenella sp. | reverse complement strand
AGCCCGGCTCCTTTTAACTGCAGCTCCCAATCACAGGGAAGGCCGTTAACATCGTGCCCTGCCACGGCACCCAGCAAATGCGCCCTGCCATCACCCAGCTGCCCAGCCCAAACGCCAAACTGATGGCCACTATAAACAGCCGATAAAGTCACGCCGCCTGGCAACGGAGCATTACCGGACATGATTTGCAGGAACTCATCACTTTGGGTTTGTGCTTGATTAAGACCCAGCAAACCCGCAACATCGTTGTTAACATGCAGTAAGGATGGATGTTTAAGGCCACGCGGCTGCAACCGGGTATAAAACTCGGGTGACAGTTGGGCAAAACCATTACTAACCGACAATTGGGCAAACATTTTATTTACCCTGTTTCTTGGTGGCACGGGCCACTTTCTTGGCCGGACGCACATATAAAACAGCGCTTACAAACACCAGCAATGAAAGCAGGGTTTCTGCCATACCCAAATACATTGAGGCGGTACTTAAGTCTGAATACCAACGCACGGTACCCTCCATAATGTAAAGCAGGACCAGCATGGAAGACCATTGCATGGTGTATAAATTACCTTTGTAAACACCATACAACGGGAAAATAAGGGGCAAGGCTTTCAGGACATAGATACTGCCCCCCGGCACTAGCGGATCAAGAACCAGCTCCCACAACACACATAACAGCAATAAGACCAACAGACTGGCAAAACAAATATAACGGTAGACCGGATTAAGCGAGACGGTCATGGGCTGGTTGACAGAATAAACGGGGGTATTCTGGTCAGAAGAGGAAATTACAGGTGCAGACACAAAAATACTCAATAATCATTTAACGTTAATTACTGTATTATAAGCACAGCCTGGCTTAAAGCGCGGGGATAATCTTGTTATACTGCCCTTAAAATGGTTAATTCCCTTACTTTTTCATGAAAACAGAAGACAAACAAATCTATATGGACCAGGAAGAACACCTGGAACAAAAACAGGAAGCCCAAGAGGCGCAAGAAGAACAAGAACAGCTTTCGCGGTTTAGCGGCAAATCCCGCCTGCTATTTTATAAAGATGCCTTTCTGTACGCCTTATCCAGACTAATGCGTGACAACCTCACGCAAGCAGCTTCCAGTCTTACTTTTACCACCGTCTTGGCCATTGTTCCTTTGCTGGCGGTTATCCTGTCGCTGTTCACCGCCTTCCCGCTGTTTACCGATTTCAAGGCCTCGCTTGACGCTTTTCTAACCAACAACCTGATGCCGCCCGCCATGTCAGAGAACATCATGGGCTACCTTAATACGTTTGCCCAACAGGCAAGCCGGTTGACTGCTATTGGGGTTGGCTTCCTGATTGTGACTTCCATCATGCTCATGATGACGATAGACGAAGCGCTGAACAAAATATGGCATATCAGGCGCCAGCGGCCAATTTCCCAGCGCATTCTGGTTTATTGGGCCATTCTGTCGTTAGGTCCCGTCATGCTGGGTGCCAGCCTGTGGGCCACCGCTTACCTGGCCCAGGAAAAATTCGGCCTGGTTGATGACCTGTCCCTGATTAGCAGCATCCTGGTTCCCATGATACCCATCCTGATGTCTGTTCTGGGATTTACCTTATTGTATTTTGTCGCGCCCAATCGCAAAATTGCCCTTAAAGACGCCTTAATTGGTGGCTCAACCACGGCTATTTTGCTGGAAATCATGAAAGTCGGCTTTACCTTTTACATCAGCCGTTTTCCTTCTTATACGCTTATTTATGGCGCATTCGCCACGATCCCGCTTTTTCTGTTATGGATCTACCTGTCGTGGCTGGTTATCCTGTTTGGTGCCTCGGTAGCGGCCATAGCCCCCCAGATCCGGCTTGGCTCCTTTCATTACAATACCCTGCCAGGCACCCGGTTTATGACTGCTATCCGTGTGTTGCGCCTGCTTCATGGCAACCGCGATGACAATCCACCCGGCAGAAGCACCGCCTCTCTAGCTTCCTCGCTAAAAATTAATCATGATGAATTGCCAGAAGTGCTCGACCCCCTTCAGGCAATGGGATACATTGTTAACACAACCGGAAAAAGATCTGAACGATGGGCATTGGCCAGCAGTGAAAACGCCAGCCTAACCCCCCTGTCCAATTATTTTTTGTTTGACAATGAGGCCAATCCCTTGCATGACGAACCAGAAATTCGCCAGGCCATCCCGATGCTCCTCATGAATGATAATGCGGTCAGGCTTCGCGATATCATTAAAAAACAATAGCAAGCAAAACAACGCCGGCCGTCATTCTATAGGTATTAATACCCGGAAAACGGCCGCCACCCCGTCATCAACGGGCCATACATGAAAATTTAACTTTAAAAGACTCTTTGTATGGTGTACATTTCTATATATCAAATTTCATTTATTCAGTAAAAGTAGCCAGATCCGGTTAAGAAGTTTTGAACAGTACTTAAAATATAAAAATCCGGCTGGCAAGTATCAGGGAGAGCAATATGTTGAAAATCAGCGAAGTCTTGCGTGTTAAAGGCGATACGCTTTATACGGCCACACCAGACCAAACCGTTGCCCAGGCCATTGAAACCATGAGCGTTCATGATATTGGCTCTTTAGTCATTATGGAACAGGGGCAACTGGCCGGCATGCTTACCTTTCGGGAAATTATCCGCCATCTTAGCAACAACGACAATCAGGCAGGCAACACCAGCATTCGCAAAATCATGGACGATGCACCGGTTAGCATTTCACCCAATACCAATGCCAATGAGGTACAGCGTTTAATGCTTGAGCATCACGCCAGGTATGTACCGGTTATGGATGGTCCGACCCTTATGGGCGTTATTTCATTTTACGATATGGCCCGCGCCATCCTTGAAGCTCAAAAATTTGAAAACACCATGCTCAAGGCCTATATTCGTGACTGGCCCTCTGGCACACCAGAAGAGGAATAAGTGTCATTATTTTTTGGGCAATCTCTTCTGCGATTGCCCGTTATACATAAAATGCACCCAATTAAAAGGGTGCATTTTTTGTATCTGGCGTTTAAGCGCTTACCATTTAAGCCTTAGCTAAAAAAAATCATCAGCTGGGCTTTCCCGTTATCGTTTCAGGCTATTTAAGCCAAGATGGCAAGTCTGAGACTCCAGTGACTAAGCTTTAACTTATTCCACCAACCCCAAGCCATTTAAAGCACCCAGGCTTTGCGGCCATTCTCGCTTACGCGCATGCTGCAACAAAATACGGGCCCAGGCAACCCAGGCTTCCCAGGCAATTCGTTTATCCCAGGCCAGCCCCCAGGATTGCAGGGTTTGCAGGCCGGCCAGCGCCTGTTTTTCAGCCGTTTCAAAGTCACCTTGTGTTAGGGCCAGTTGGGCCAGTAACAAACGCGGCTCACCCACATAGGGGTTGTGGTCGATGACCGATTCAACCATCAACCTTGCCGTCATGCTTTCAGTCAGGGGATGCATGCGGGTAATTACCTGCCAGTACAAGGCCGATGCCGCCGCTTCATCCTTTCGCTCAAGAACGCCCTGCCCCTGGTTAAAAGCCGAAGGAACCGGTATGCCGGTATCTGCCGGTAATGAGTGCAATACATGAACCAGCCGCGACAGCATATGCAAAATATTGGCGGGTGGTTTTAATGGCCCGGGCCACATAGACGATACCCAATGCGGAGCCAGTTCCCGTTTTTGCTGATAGGGATAACCGGAAAAAATCTCATCCTGCCAGCTATGCCACTGCTCACCAACGTCTGCCACTGTAAGCACAATAAAAGCCGCAACCTGGCGTGGTGTAAGGTGAGTGATTTCACCGTTATCATTGTCCAGATCAAGACCTTCAGGGCCGGTACCCTGCCCATTCAATACTGCCTGGACAAAACGGGTACGGGAAATAGCACAAAACAGGCTAACCCAGGATTCAGCCTCTTCACCAATCAGGCCACGCAGGGTTTCCCGTTCCTGCTCACGGTCAAACAGGGTCAGATTAACGTATTCATTGCCATACACACTATGAAACAGGCCCAGCATACGCACTTCCCGTGGCTGGTCCCACAAGCTTAACGCACGATACACCCCCAACAGATGATGTTTGAAGGTACCCGCCTTGTGCCAATCTTCACTGGCATTACGGGCAAACAAAACCGCTAGCAATTGGGGTAAATCGGCATCAATCGCCGCATAATTGTCAGCTAGCAGATCGGGAACATAATGATGTAATTCGGGCAATGACATAAATTTTTCACTAATTTGGTTAAAACTGCCAAGCTGACAATTTTAATCCAATATATATTCCCAATGGTTATATCCATATAATAAATAATTTCTTATGTCATTTATTCCCTCTGGTTATAATTGAAGCCCAAATAAAGCAAAAATCCCATAAAGATTTCTCTGCCAATACCCTATACCCCCATCTGTTTTTCATTATTCACTTTCCAACAGAGACTTATAAAAAATGAACATTTTTCACTCAATCATGAAGTTGAAAAAAACACTGGTTTGCGCAACATTATCACTGGGCCTGGTTTCTTCTCCAATGGCCATTGCCCAAGAGGAAGCGCTGAAAGTGGGCGTAACGGTTGGCCCACACGCCCAAATAGGTGAAGTGGCACGCCAGGTTGCCGAAAAACAGGGCCTGCCGGTCAAACTAATTGAATTTAGTGATTTCATCCAGCCCAATGCCGCCCTGGACACCAAGGATATTGATCTTAATATCTACCAGCACCGCCCATTCATGAATGCCCAGAACAGCACCCGAGGCTATAAACTGGTGCCGGTGGCCGATGCGGTGGTGCAGCTCATGGGTATTTATTCCAGCCGTTACAAAAACCTGGAAGACCTGCCTTCAGGCGCCACGATTGCCATTCCCAATGACCCCAGCAATGGCGCTCGTGCGCTGCTGGTGCTGGAAGCGGCCAAGCTGATTAAAATCAAGGATGGCGTCACGTCCACCGCATCGCTATTTGATATAGTAGAAAACCCCAAACAACTTAAATTCATTGAAATTGAAGCCGCACAATTGCCCCATTCTTTAAAAGATGTGGATGCCGCGGCAGTTAACTCGGCCTATGCCATTCCTGCCGGCCTTGACCCTGCCAAAGACACACTGGCCCTTGAAGATGAAAAAGCCGATTTTGCCGTCGTGGTCATTGCCGCCCGCGAAGATAACAAAGATGACCCCCGGGTTGCCCGCTTTATCAAGGCTTACCAATCTGATGAAGTCAAAGCGTTTGTTGAAAAAACCTTTCCTGGCGCCTACTTTACTGCCTGGTAATACAGGGTAGGAATCTGCTTGCATTAAATTAAAAAGCACGAATGGTTTCGTGCTTTTTTCTGCTCGTTCACGCTGCGTGGGAATGCAGTCCTACCCGCGTAAACGTTCAGGGCATGAGAACGAGGAAGCAACCCAAAAAAACATGCTAATAACAATAAAGATATATATAAATTAAAAATTGGTATTTAGTAACTTTAGCCAGACACCTTACACTGGCAACAAGATAACCAATAAAACAGATCAGGTATGAAAACTATTCATAAACTGCAAATACTGACCGGTATACTTTTCTTTGCCCTTCTGGTCATGAGCTTTTCTGTTGCCGAAATTGCTTCTACCCTGAATCAGGACGTTGCCCTGACAGCCAAACAAATCCTGTTATTAGTGGTACATGGTATCTGGATTACCATTTGGTCTTTATGCATTCTTTTCACATTTCGGCTAACCTTAAAAAAAAACCCTGCTTTGGCAGGGGGACAATAAACGATTATTATTTTTTCTAGTTAATTTCTTTATTTAACCAATAA
>JAVESC010000020.1:0-36309 GCA_034006805.1 Advenella sp. | reverse complement strand
GACCCGATGGGCAGTGTGCTTGCCGGCTGTGCCGACCAGCCGGGGCTGGCGGTGCATGTATTGGAAAAAGGCAGGCTGCAACAGGTCAGAAGTATTCTGCCTTGCCTTGAAAATAGACGGTTTTAAGGTAAACGTAATTTTTACAGTAAGCCCAAATGTTGGGTTTTGGTGTAATAATAAATTTAACTTTATTTAAAAAAATATCTTTAATTTTAAATGTAATTGAAAAAGGCCGGTGCAAGACCGGCCCTTTTTCTGGCAGAGGCCTTATCGGCCTGGCCTGCTAGGGCTTATTTAACTTTCCTGTTTGCTTTTCAGGCGTTCGGGTTCGTATTCACCCCAAAGCACATTCAGGATGGCCAGGGCGATGGCAAACCCAAGGCCTAATGTCCAGGCAAAATACCACATAGTAAACTCCAGTAAAAATATAGTTTAGTAAACGGAATGTTTATTTTCACGGATATAGGCCGTGGTTACTTTTCCTCTCATGATGCTGTAAGCCCAGCGAGTATATAACACAATGGGTGGCATGAAGATAACGACTGCAATCAGCATGACAAACAGGGCGAAATGGCTGGAAGAACTGTCCCAAACCGTCAGGCTTGAAGCCAGATGGCTTGATGAAGGCATCATGAACGGGAACATGGAAACACCAGCAGTACCAATAACACCTGTAATGCCCAGCGCGGATACAAAGAACGCCGCAAAGGTTTTGCCTTTTTTGGCCAGCCATACGGCCCCCAGAATACCCACATAGCCCAGGACTGGAACCAGAATGGTTAAGGGCCAGCGTTGGTAGTTGGCCAGCCAGGCACCGGTTTCACGCACGACTTCTTTGGTTAAGGGGTCGGGGCTGGCAGCCAGGTTGACGACAGAGCTAATGCGATAGCCGTCAATGCCGAAGGCCACCCAGATTCCGGCCAGGGTAAAACAAACTACCGTAACCAGGCCACTGATAGTCATCCATGATTGCGCGCGGGAATAGATCGGGTCTTCGGTGCGGTGCATGAGGTAAATGGCACCGTGGAAAGTGACCATGGCACTGGCAACAACACCGCAAAGCAGGGCGAAGGGGTTAAGCAGGGCCCAGAAACTACCTGAATAAACAGGGTTAAGGGATTGGGTGTATTCAAAGGGCACGCCAAGCAACAGGTTGCCAAAGGCCACTCCAAAAATGACCGGAGGAATGAAACTACCTACAAAAATTCCCCAATCCCAGGTTTTGCGCCAGGTGGGATTGCTTAATTTACTGCGATAGTCAAAACCGACCGGGCGGAAAAACATGGCCCATAACACTGCCATCATGGCCCAGTAAAAGCCCGAGAATGCGGAAGCGTAAATCATGGGCCAGGCCGCAAAAATGGCACCGCCGGCTGTAATGAACCAGACCTGGTTGCCATCCCAGTGAGGAGCGACCGTGTTAATGATGGCACGGCGTTCTTCATCGGCTTTGCCTACAAAAGGAAGCAGTGTGCCTACGCCCATGTCATGGCCGTCCATGATGGCAAACCCGACAAGCAGGACGCCGATGAGTAGCCACCAGATGAATTTCAGAATTTCATAATCAATGAGGTTTTCCATAGTGTTGGCTCCTTAGTGTTGAGGCTCATGGGCATAACGGCTGGTGCCCAGGGAACCAGGGCCCTGCTTGGCGAAACGGATCATGAGATACATTTCAACAATGAGCAAAATGGTGTAGAAAGTGATGAATCCGATGAGAGAACCATACACGGAGCCGGGACTGAGCGAAGAAACCGATATGGTGGTGGGCAGGACGCCATACACTGTCCAGGGTTGACGGCCGAACTCGGCCACGAACCAGCCCATTTCGCAGGCGAGCCAGGGCAATGGCAGAGAATAAACCAGCAATTTCAGCAACCATTTTTTCTCGGCAAAGTTACCTTTGAGGGTAGCCCAGAAAGTGACGGCAAATACGAAGAGCAGGAAAAAGCCCAGGCCGACCATAATGCGGAATGTCCAGAACAGGGGCTTGACGGCAGGAATGGTGTCTTTGGCAGCCAGGGTAATCATTTCTGGCGTGGCCAGCGAGACATCATCGGAGTAGCGTTTAAGCAGCAGGCCAAAACCAAGGTCGTCCTGGTGTTTCAGGAAAACTTCCATGGCTTCAGGGTCATCACGGTTGATACGCAGTTTGTCCAGGGCAACGACTGCATGTTGGCCGGACTCGATGCGAGCGTGGTTTTCCTTGAGGATATCGTGAATGCCAGGCATGGTTTCGGTGGTGGAGCGGGTACCAATCAGGCCCATGACCCATGGGATTTGAATAGCCCAGTCATTTTTCATTTCCTCATCATTGACAGAGGCAATAATGGAAAAGGGGGCAGGCGCCGGTTCAGTTTCCCACATGGCTTCAATGGCGGCCATTTTGGTTGTTTGGGCTTTGCCAATAGAATAGCCTGATTCGTCGCCAAGAACGATGACGGACAGGATAGAGGCAATACCAAAAGCCGCGGCAATACGGAAACTGCGTTTGGCAAACTCAACGTCTTGCTTTCTGAGCAGATACCAGCTGGAAATGGCCAGCACAAACATGGATGCCGTTACATAACCGGCTGAAACCGTATGCACGAATTTGTTTTGGGCTTCGGGGTTGAGAACAACGGTCCAGAAATTGGTCATTTCCATACGCATGCTTTCAAAATTGAATTCGGCCCCGATAGGATTTTGCATCCAGCCATTGGCAACCAGGATCCACAGGGCGGACAGGTTACTGCCGACTGCCATTAAAATGGTTACCAGCAGGTGCTGCTTGCGTGACATGCGTTCCCAGCCAAAGAAGAACAGGCCGACAAAGGTGGATTCTAAAAAGAAAGCCATCAGGCCTTCAATGGCCAGGGGGGCACCGAAGATATCCCCCATATAATGGGAATAGTAAGCCCAGTTGGTGCCAAACTGGAATTCTAGTGTAAGGCCGGTCGTGACGCCAATGGCGAAGTTGATGCCAAAGAGTTTGCCCCAGAATTGGGTCATGTCTTTGTAAATAACCTTGCCGGTCATGACATAGGCGGATTCCATAATAACAAGAATCCATACCAGGCCGATGGTGAGTGGTACGAACAGGAAGTGGTACATGGCTGTCAATGCAAATTGCAGCCGGGATATGTCAACTAATTCATCCATGCGGATTTACTCCTTGATACATTTCTGGAATGAAGAGGGTGAGGGGTCACGTCACCAGACGTGATATTCACCTTGATTAATGCAATGAAAAGTTTTCTGGTCAGGAAAACAGGGGGAACTGAGGAGGAGCCTGGCTGCGGTTGGGCCGCCAGAGGATAGTGCGAATGATCAGACGCCATTCGTGGTAGACAATGGCAATGGTTTGCCGAACGATAAAACCGAGGAGCAGGATACAGGCCAGCGAGACAATGGCGGCCTGGAATTCGGAGAGAATGCAGAACAGGCAGTGAATGTCTGTGTGGTGTGTGGAGGTCTCTTGATTGGGCGTAATACTGTCAATAAGCATGGTTTTGCCATTACCGGACGAATTGTAGATTTCGATGGTGAATGGCAAGTTGGTTTCAGTACGTAACAGGGATGAAACCGATGGCGAAACCGCTACCAGGGTCATCGCAATGAGGACAACCCATAAGGCATAGTGGAGAGAGTGGTTTTTGCAGCGGTTCACAATATTAAGTAATAGAACAAGTTAAACAAATTGTAAGTGTAATGAAAAAAAATTACTTTGTGAAATCTCAAAAGTTTCCTTATTTGTTTAAATTTTTTTGTTTATCGTTTTCTTGCGTACTGTCAGCCAGCTGATCAACCCGTCCTGTATTGCAAAATTTTCGGGTTAGGGGGAATCTTGGGTAAAAAAACACAAACCCACGTAAAATATGGGCAATTCGGAAATTTGACATATATCCACTAGGAGAATCTCACATGGCATTAGTTTCAATGCGTCAGTTGCTCGACCATGCAGCCGAAAACGGTTATGGTATTCCTGCTTTCAACGTTAATAACCTTGAGCAGGTTCAGGCCATCATGGAAGCGGCCAAAGAAACCAATAGTCCCGTTATTATGCAAGCGTCGGCAGGTGCCCGCAAATATGCTGGCGAAGGCTTCCTTAAATACCTTATCCAGGCTGCGGTTGAAAGCTACCCTGAAATTCCTGTCGTTATGCACCAGGACCACGGCCAGTCTCCTGAGATTTGTCAGGGTGCCATTGATCTGGGCTTTTCCAGCGTCATGATGGACGGTTCTTTAATGTCAGACGGTAAAACCATTGCCGACTACGAGTACAACGTGGATGTCACTAAAAAAGTGGTGGACATGGCCCATAAACTGGGTGTTACCGTAGAAGGCGAGCTGGGTTGTCTGGGGTCACTGGAAACCATGGAAGGTGATAAGGAAGACGGCCACGGTGCCGATGGCAAATTAACCATCGACCAGTTGCTGACCGACCCTGAACAGGCTGCCGATTTTGTGCGCAAAACCCAGTTGGACGCCTTGGCGATTGCCATTGGTACCAGCCATGGTGCGTATAAATTTACCCGTAAGCCTACCGGAGACATCCTGTCTATCCAGCGTATCAAGGACATCCACGCCCGCCTGCCCAATACCCATCTGGTCATGCACGGCAGTTCAAGCGTGCCGCAAGAACTGCTGGCTGAAATCCGTGAGTTCGGTGGCGATATGAAAGAAACCTATGGCGTACCGGTTGAAGAAATTCAAGAGGCCATTAAATATGGCGTTCGTAAAATCAATATCGATACTGATATCCGTCTTGCCATGACGGGCGCAATTCGCCGCTTTTTAGCCGAAAATCCTTCAAAATTCGACCCGCGCGAATACAACAAGCCTGCCCGCGAAGCAGCGAAGCAAGTATGTATTGCCCGTTATGAAGCGTTTGGTACGGCGGGTAATGCCAGCAAGATCAAGCCGGTCGGCTTATCTGAAATGGCCGCTTTGTATGCCGCCGGTAAGCTTAACCAGCAGGTTAAATAAACCCGGGTTTGCATAAAAGGCAAATGTCGGTATTAAAAATCCCGCCTTGCATTCATTGGGGGCGGGATTATTAATGTAACGCGTTAAAATATGGGGTTTGATCTGTTATGGTTTCTGCCATGGCACAAATATCCCATTCCAACCGAAAACTTAAGGGTTACAAGTGGCTACCGCACTTCATCAATCAACCATCCAATCATTACCCTTGCTGGCACGCGGTAAAGTACGCGACATGTATGCCGTGGGCAATGATAAGCTGCTTATTATTGCCAGCGACCGCATCTCTGCTTTCGACGTCATCCTTGATGACCCGATTCCCGGCAAAGGCAAGGTGCTTACCGAACTTACCGAGTTCTGGCTGAAAAAACTGGCGCACATCATTCCCAATCACTCTACCCATGTGAAGCCCGAAGCGGTGGTGGCCCCCGATGAGATTGAGCAAATCACAGGCCGTGCTGTCGTTGTCAAACGTCTTAAGCCGGTGTTGGTTGAAGCGGTTGCCCGTGGTTATCTGATTGGTTCCGGCTGGAAAGACTACCAGGAAACCGGGGTGGTTTGCGGTGTCAAGTTGCCTGAAGGCCTGAAGCTGGCCAGCAAGTTGCCCAAGCCTCTTTTTACGCCAGCCGCCAAGGCCGAGTTCGGTTCACACGATGAGAACGTGGGTTTTTCCCATGTGGTTAAGGAAGTGGGCCAGGAAATGGCAGAAAAAATCCGTGACATCACCTTGAAGCTGTATACGGAAGCGGCCAGTTTTGCTGCGGAAAAAGGTATTATTATTGCCGACACCAAATTTGAGTTTGGCTTGGATGAAAATAACCAGTTGTATTTAATGGATGAAGTGCTTACACCGGATTCTTCCCGCTTCTGGCCTGCAGACAGCTACCAGGAAGGGATCAGCCCGCCTTCATTCGACAAGCAGTTTGTGCGTGACTGGCTTGAAGCCCAGCCCTGGGATAAAACCGCGCCGGCTCCCCGGCTGCCACAAGACATACTTGAAAAAACAGCCGCCAAATACCGCGAGGCGGCAGACCGCCTGCTGGCATAAGAAAAGGAATATCATGAGCGACAATATCAAGCCGGTTGTGGGCGTTATTATGGGTTCTTCCAGTGACTGGGATGTCATGCAGAACGCAACCCGGATACTAGAAGAATTTGGTGTACCTTACCAGGCACAGGTCATTTCAGCCCATCGCATGCCACACGATATGGTGGATTATGGTGCCCGCGCCTACAATGATGGCATTCGCGCCATTATTGCCGGTGCCGGGGGCGCTGCCCACCTGCCTGGCATGATGGCCGCCTTAACCGAAGTGCCGGTGTTTGGTGTGCCGGTACCTTCCCGCTACCTGAAGGGTGAAGACTCTTTGCTTTCCATTGTACAAATGCCCAAAGGCGTGCCGGTGGCCACGTTTGCCATTGGCGAGGCGGGGGCAGCCAATGCGGCCCTGCATGCCATTGCAACCCTGGCCATGACCAACCCCTCATTGCGTGAAAAATTGCTGGCCTTCCGTGAAAAACAAACGGCCGCCGCGCGTGCCATGACCTTGCCACCTTCGGCTTAGTGTTTTTGCAAATTAAAAATTTAATCTCTTATGAATAATACTGTATTGACGTCTGCTGTTGTTTATCCGGGCCAGTGGCTTGGCATGCTGGGTGGCGGGCAACTGGGCCGCATGTTTTGTCATGCAGCGCAAAGCATGGGGTATAAAGTGGTGGTGCTTGATCCTGCCCAGGACAGCCCCGCCGGGACGGTTGCCGAAAAACAGGTATACGCCGCCTATGATGATGTAAAAGGGCTGGATGAATTGGCTGCCCTTACGCGGGTGGTTACCACTGAATTTGAAAACGTGCCTGCTGCCAGCCTTAAACAGTTATCGGGCAATTGCCGGGTCAGTCCCGGTGCGGCGGCTGTAGCCGTGGTGCAAGACCGTATTGCTGAAAAGGCCTTTATTGCGGCGCAGGGCATTCCGGTCGCGCCTTATGCCGAAGTTCGTTCGGCTGCCGATCTTGAAAACGCCGGGCAACACCTGTTTCCGGGCATCCTCAAGGCGGCCCGGTTGGGTTATGACGGCAAGGGACAGGCCCGTGTGGCCAATGTACAAGAAGCGCTGGCCGCGTTTGAGTCGTTTGGCAAGGTGCCTTGTGTGCTTGAAGCCATGTTGCCCCTGAAAGAAGAGATTTCGGTGGTGATGGCGCGTGGTTTCAATGGCGAAGTGGCGGTTTTCCCGATTGGCCAAAATACCCATGTCAATGGCATTCTGGCCACTACGGTGGTGAATCCTGGCCTTATTCCTGAAAATATCCAGCAACAGGCTAAACAGGCGGCTATTAAAATTGCCGAAGGCCTGAATTATTTTGGCGTGTTGTGCATTGAGTTTTTCATTCTTGACGATAATAGCCTAGTGGCCAATGAAGTGGCGCCACGCCCGCATAACAGTGGTCATTACACCATGAATGCCTGTGCCAGCAGCCAGTTCGAGCAGCAGGTGCGCGTGATGGCCGGCATGCCATTGGGCGCTACCCAATTACGGGCACCAGCGATCATGCTTAACATTTTGGGCGACAGCTGGTTTCACCCCGAAACGGGGGCCTTTGCCGAACCGGCCTGGGACAAGGTGCTGGCTTTGCCGGGCGTGTCTTTGCACCTGTATGGCAAAAGCGATGCCCGCAAGGGTCGTAAAATGGGTCATGTCAATGTGGTTCATGAAAATTTCGATACCGCACTTGCGCATGCCCGCAAGGTCAGTGAAATCCTCAACCTAAGCCAGGTACTGTAAATGCAACAAGGCCAGGAACAGGAAATTCTCAGGGCAGCTACTCGCCTGCTACATGGAGAGCTGGTGGCCTTTCCTACCGAAACAGTTTACGGCCTGGGGGCCGATGCCGAAAATCCGCAGGCGGTTGCCAAAATTTACCAGGCCAAGGGGCGGCCTTCCAATCATCCGGTTATTGTGCATGTGGCCCCTGATGCCGATTTATCTTATTGGGCCAGGGATATTCCCGAAGAAGCCCGTCAATTGATCAAGGCATTCTGGCCAGGTCCGCTTACGCTTATTTTGCCGCGGGCCAGCCATATTCCCGATGCGGTCAGTGGTGGCCAGAGCAGTGTGGGTATTCGTTGTCCGTCCCACCCCGTAGCCCAGGCCCTGCTGCGGCAGTTTGCCCGCCTTAAGCCTTCGGGGCAAGGGGGCGTTGCCGCGCCTTCGGCCAATAAGTTTGGCCAGGTATCACCTACCTTGGCAGAACATGTTATAAGCGAGTTTCCTGAAGAGGTGGCCAAGGGGATGCCTGTTTTACAGGGGGGCGCCGCCAATATTGGTATTGAATCCACCATTGTTGACCTGTCCCGTATCGGGCAGGGGGTTGGGGCGGTGTTGCTGCGTCCCGGCCATATTAGTGCCAGCCAGATTGGCCAGGTGTTGGGTTATACCCCGCAACTGCCAGACAGTCATGCACCACGCGCCTCGGGCACGCTCAAGGCGCACTACGCACCGCGTACGCCCTTAATGCTGTTTAGCAGTCAGGAATTGGCGGAAGGCAAACTGCAACACCGGGTGCCCGCCGGGCAGAAATGGGCGGTTTGTGTATTTGATGCCGGCCAGCAGCCTCACACCGAAGGCATAGACTGGTTCGAAGTGTCCAATGAACCGGTGCAATATGCCCATGACTTATACGCTTTTTTGCGTCGGGTAGACCAGTTGGGCTACCAGCGTATCTGCATTCAGTCTTTGCCCGAAGACCATCGCTGGGAAGCGGTTAATGACCGTCTTCAAAGGGCCGCTGCCGCTTTCCCCAGGTGACATTTTTAAGGGCATGCATTGAGCGCAGCATCAGGTTAGCGCAAAATAAGCCGCAAAAATAATGAGCAAAATAACAATAAACCGGAATACCGAGATATTGTTTTTGGGGCCGCTTGTGTCGGGTATCTGGTCGGGAATGTCGCTAACAGGATCGGGACTGTCCAGTTCTTCTGCCGGGGCTTCAGGGGCGCTGGCCGAAGCGGCATCGGGTGCGGGGGTTTCGTTGGTCTGGGACCTTAGTGTTTCCAGTAACTGCTGTTGGCTGGCCTTGATGGTGGCTTCCAGCGCTGGCATGGGCCAGATGTTTTCAGCGCGTCCGCTTAATACCATGAATGGGTCAATATTGGGGGCCTGCAGTTCTTCCAGAAGGCCGGTAATTTCAAATTTCAGATCGCTGTCGGCACCCAGTTTATCTAGCGGTATGCCGTCTTTGAGCTTTTGCCAGTCGCGGGCACGACTTCGTAGCATGAAACGCCAGTCATCACCCGAGGCACTTTCAATGTCAGGCACATAGGTGGTGCGCAAAATTATAAAAGCCCCGCTCATTTTTTCTTGCAGGAAAACATCAAAGGCTTTCAGGATTGGTTGCCACGGTTCGGGCAGGACTTTTTCAAGTGCCTCCAGTCGGTGGGCCCAGTGCTTAAGTGCCTCGGGGGTTGGCGCGCTTAGATAGGGATAAACTTTTTCGGGGTCATTGCCGGTACGGGCAGTGCTAATATGGGTATCGTCAAACAGGGCCCACCAGAACAGGGCAGGCCAATGGCGGGCCTGTAGTTCAAGGACGATATCTTGCCGGAAAACATTGTGCAATTCAATATTATTGCCATCAGGAATGGATTCCTGGCTTAACAGGTTGGCCAGATAGACAACGCCCTGCATGTTGGGTTCCTTTTGCTTTTTAAAGTTCGGTGTATTTTTTTGCGTTACCCCGCGCTTTGTCCAGCGGGTATTTAATTTCATTAAGCGCCAGCTTTTCTGTCGCAGCTTCAAGGATATCAATATTCAGCACACGACTAATTGTTAATAAATACAGGAAAACATCGGCTATTTCATGCTTTGCCGCCTGTAATTTCTGCTTGTTGAGCTGCAAGGACTCTTCCTCTGTCATCCATTGGAAAATTTCCTGCAATTCGGCCGCTTCCACGGTAAGGGCCATGGCGATGTTTTTGGGAGAGTGGTAGTTGTCCCATTTTCTGTCATGGGCAAACTGCGCCAGCTTTTGCTTGATATGGTCAAGATCGGCAGCCATTTCTTTCCTTGAATACCAATAATTACATAGCCATAAAAGCCGCAGGGAGTTGCCAGGCGGTTTTTATGGCTTGAAGGCAGAGATGTTATGGTTTGATGGCGATTTTCAGAACGCCATCACGCTGGTTGGCAAAAAGATCGTAAGCCTCGACAATGTCGTCCAGTTTGTATTCGTGAGTCACCAGCGCTTCCAGGTTGACCCGGCCTGATTCGACGATTTTGAGCAGGCGACGCATTCTTTCCTTGCCACCGGGACACAGGGCGGTCACGATTTTATGATCGCCAAGACCTGCTGCAAAGGCATTGACCGGAATGGTCAGATCTTCCGAGTAGACGCCCAGGCTGGACAGCGTACCACCCGGTTTCAATACGCGCAGGGCCTGTTCAAAGGTGGTTTGGGTACCCAGGGCTTCGATGCTGACATCGACCCCGCGACCGCCTGTCAGCTTCATGATTTCGTCAACCACATCGACTTTTTTGAAGTTCAGGGTGACATCAGCGCCCATTTGGCGGGAAATTTCCAAGCGTTCGTCAACGCCATCGACGGCGATGATGGTGGCTGCACCGCGCAGTTTGGCACCAGCGGTGGCACACAGGCCAATGGGCCCCTGGGCAAAGATGACTACGGTATCGCCAATTTTGATATTGCCATTTTCGGCACCCACAAAGCCGGTGGACATGATGTCGGGACACATGAGCACCTGTTCGTCTGTCAGTGCATCGGGAACGGGTGCCAGGTTGGCCTGGGCATCGGGAACCAGCACGTATTCGGCCTGGGTGCCATCAATAATGTTGCCAAAGCGCCAGCCACCGGTTGCCTTGTAACCATGGCAGGAACAAGTGCCGTTGGCCGTCAGATAACCGCCATCCTGGGAAGGGAAGCCATCCTGGCAGGCGTAAGAGGTAAAGCTGGGGCAAATGGCGCCGGCAATGACCCGCTGGCCTTCCTGATAGCCGGTGACGTTGCTGCCCAGTTTTTCAATGATGCCTACCGGTTCGTGGCCAACGGTTAATCCGGGTGCAACCGGGTATTCACCTTTCAGGATATGAATGTCGGTACCGCAAATGGTGGTGGTGGTAATACGCAGCAGTGCGTCGTTGGGGCCAACAGACGGGATGGGCTTTTCCTGGATTTCGATACGGCCGGGGGCAACAAAAACAGCAGCTTTCATGGTAGACATGGCGGTCCTCCTGGGGTAAATAACGTAAAGGGAATGGCAGGATGCTTGATTTCACTGTATGACTATACAACTATACGGTATGAAAATGACAGTGTTTTTATACCATTGTAATGTTTTGTTGTAAGAGGGGAGGTGATTAAAATCAATACAAGGGCACAGGCAAGTTAGAATACGGTATTATCAATTCAAGTAGACGCTGGTGTGGTTTATTCAGTTAAAGAAATATTCAAGACATTGCAGGGCGAGGGCTCGCAGGCTGGGCGCACTGCCGTATTTTGCCGGTTTTCCGGTTGCAATTTGTGGTCGGGCCGTGAACAGGATCGTGCCAGTGCGCAATGCACTTTTTGTGATACCGATTTTGTCGGTACCAATGGCACCGATGGCGGCAAGTACGCCTCGGCCCAGGCATTGGCCGCCTTGCTGGCCAGGGTTTGGGGGCCAGGCCCTGAAAACCGTTTCGTGGTTTTTACAGGGGGAGAACCCCTGTTGCAAGTGGATGATGCCCTGATAGCGGCGGTTCATGAACAGGGGTTTGACATTGCCCTGGAAACCAACGGCACCCTGCCGGTCCCTGAAGGCATAGACTGGATTTGCGTCAGCCCCAAGGCAGGCACAACACTGGTCCAGAACCGGGGCAACGAGCTCAAACTGGTGTATCCGCAAGCGGGACTGGACCCCGCGCAATTCGAACATCTTGATTTCCAGCAATTCTGGCTTCAACCCATGGATAATCCGTTGCAGCGTGCCAATACGGAACAGGCTATTGCTTATTGCCTTGAGCACCCACGCTGGCGGCTAAGCACACAAACTCATAAAATGATAGGAATACGATAGTGGTAAGCAATGCGCTGGTACTATTTTCCGGGGGGCAGGATTCAACAGCATGCCTGGCCTGGGCATTAAGCCATTTCAACCGGGTAGAAACGCTGGGCTTCAATTATGGCCAGCGTCATCATGTCGAGCTGGAATGCCGGCAAAATGTAATGGCTGAAATTCGCCGGCAATTTCCCCAATGGGATAAAAAACTGGGGCAAGATCATTTGCTGGACTTGGGGTTGCTGGGGCAAATTTCAGATTGCGCCTTAACCAGTGAAACCGAAATACAGTTTGCGCAAAGTGGCTTGCCCAATACCTTTGTGCCCGGCCGCAACCTGCTCTTTCTTACCTTTGCCGCCACCCTGGCCTATCGTCGCAACCTGGGTGTACTGGTTACCGGTGTGTGTGAAACCGATTATTCCGGTTATCCGGATTGTCGCAGCAATACCATGCAGGCACTTCAACTGGCCCTTAACCTGGGCATGGAGCAGCAATTCAGGATAGAAACTCCCTTAATGTGGCTGGACAAGGCCCAAACCTGGCAACTGGCCAACGAGTTGGGGGGGGCCGCTTTGCTGGATATTACCCGCGAATACAGCCATACCTGTTATTTGGGCGAGCGCAACCGGCGTTTTGACTGGGGCTATGGCTGTGGCACCTGCCCGGCCTGTGAGTTAAGGGCTAAAGGATACAACGCATTCATAGAAACACAGCAGGGGAAAGCCGGCCAATGATACGCATTACACGAAAAATGGAATTTGACGCGGGTCACCGCATTCCCGACCATCGCAGCCAGTGCCGCAATTTGCACGGACATCGTTATGTGCTGGAAATTACCCTTGAGGGTGAAGTGCATGAGACCCCCGGGCAGTCTGATAACGGGATGGTGCTTGATTTTTCTGATATTAAGGCCATTGCCCATGAACAGGTTGTAGGGCCGTGGGATCATGCTTTTCTGGTTTGTCAAAGTGATACTGCGGTATTGGAATTTCTTAAATCAATGCCCGGTCATAAAACGGTCGTTACCCGTAAAGTGCCAACAGCAGAAAATCTGGCACAACTGGCTTTTGATGTGTTGGCTCCGGCATTTGGGCAACGCTATGGTAAAGACTTGGTCTTGCATCGGGTGCGCCTGTATGAAACACCCAACTGCTGGGCCGATGCCACCAGAATGAGCGAATCCGGTCAATCATGAAAATCAGGTCATTTGTGCAGAAAGATAACGATGCCGTCATCCGTTTATGGCATGCGTGCGGTTTGATCAGGCCATGGAATGATCCGCAAAAAGACATAGAACGTAAACTGACCACTCAGCCAGAGCTGTTTTTGGTGAGCGAGAAAGACGGGGTTGTCATTGGCTCTGCCATGGTTGGTTACGAGGGGCACCGTGGCTGGGTGTATTATTTGGCGGTTGATTCGGCCAGCCAGGGGCAGGGCATTGGTCAGGCGCTTATGCAGGAAGCCGAGCATTTGTTAATGGCCAGGGGCTGTCCCAAGATCCAGTTGCTGGTGCGTAGCAATAATAGTCGGGTACTGGCTTTTTACGAAAAACTGGGTTATGAGGCTGGCGATGTTATCATGCTGGGTAAACGACTGATACCCGATTGATTTCCAAATAAAAATTTTTTCACGCAGACCTTATTTGCTTGCCGGTCCGGAGACAATAGGGCGATAATTTGCTCTTTTGTTTTAAAACCGACGCTTGAGTCTGCAGGTATATGCGGTTTTTTTTCCAATAAATATCTGATTTTACAGACAATAATTTGGATTTTTAGATTGTTTCTTGTTATCCGAATTAAATTGCCACAAAATGAATGTGTTGTTTCTGTAAAAGGTGTAACATTCAGCCTGATATTATCTTTCGAGGAGTGTAAAATGAAGAAACCAAATTCTGGCCGTCGCCTAAAATTTGGGTTTGTTGCGTTAATGGCATTAACACTTGCCGGGTGCTCATCAATTAGCAACGTCAGTTCAGACGGTGTTACCGAAGATCCTGTTTGGCCAAACGTAGAAAGCGTTACGTTAAATAACAAGCAGGGTACTTATCCCAACTTTTATAATTTGACGCAGGTTCGTTCTGGCGTAACAAAAGACCAGTTGTATTATTTGTTGGGCCGCCCACATTTTAGTGAAGGCATCAGCGCAAAAGAATGGGATTACCTGTTCCATTTTCATACCCCTGATGTGGGTGTCAATAATGTAACCACTTGCCAGTTCAAAATTCTTTTTGATTCCGAAAGCGTTGCCAGCAGTTTTTACTGGCGTAGCGTAGGTGAAGGTGCCGGTTGTCCTCCAGGTAGCGCCAAAGAGTCATACACACTTAGCGCAGATGCTTTGTTTGAATTTGACAAATCAACCTTAAGCGCCATTACGACCGGTCGTCAGGAACTGGATAACCTTGCCCAAAGCTTAAGTAATGCCAAAGAAATGACTGGGATCTCTATCGTCGGTCATACCGATTTACTGGGTAATAGTGCTTATAACATGCGCCTGTCACAAGCCCGTGCAGAAACGGTTGGCAATTATCTGGTCAGTCAGGGTATTCCGGCTAACCTGATTCAGGCATATGGTGTGGGTGAAACACAACCTGTTGTGCAATGTACAGGCAGTGGCCAAGAGCTCATCAACTGTCTGGCACCTAATCGCCGCGTGGTCATTACCGTCGATAACCAATAATAAAACGGGCTGTTGTTTTAAAAATACAGTCTGGGTCATATTTACTCCGTACCGCATCACTTTTAAAAAGTCATGCGGTTTTTTTTATTTGACGAAGCTATTTGTATAATAGGTAATTAAATTCACGGGGCTTATTAAAAATATCAAGTTAATAGTTTAATGTGATTAAGCTTGATATATGACAAGACTGGCTATTGCCTCTAAAGTTATCATAGTCTTAAGCTTTAAATTAATTTATAAAAACTCATTGTGGGGAAATAAGTAAGTATCTTTTAGAAATTTTTTTTAAATGGTGCTTATATTTTTAAAAGAGGTTGTTGATATGGTAAATATGAAAAAATCCATTGCCAGCTATGCGCTTGCATCAGTACTGTGTCTGGCCGGAAGTGCCTCTGCCATGGCACAAGAAAAGGGGGCAGAAGCTGCCCAAACAGAACGCTACAAACCAAATAACGAATTAATTGTTGCCATCGAGCCAGCAAACGGTCATAACCCTGCCGAAGTTGAGCTGGGTAAAAAACTGTTCTTTGATCCTCGTTTGTCACGTTCAGGGTTTATTTCCTGTAACTCCTGTCACAACCTGGGTATGGGCGGCAGCGATAACCTACCCACTTCAATCGGGCACAACTGGCAGGAAGGGCCTATCAACTCGCCCACCGTGCTTAACTCCAGCCTGAACTTCGTCCAGTTTTGGGACGGTCGTGCGGCAGACTTGCGCGAGCAGGCCGGAGGCCCCATTGCCAACCCGCTGGAAATGGCTTCCTCACATGATTTAGTGGTGAATATCCTTGAATCCATACCTCAATATAAAGAAGAGTTCAAACAGGTATATGGTTCAGATACCATCACGATAGATGAAGTAACCAAAGCACTGGCCGTATTTGAAGAAACCCTGGTAACACCCAATGCACCCTTTGACCGTTGGTTGAAAGGTGAAGAAAACGCGATTAATGACCAAGAGCTGCGTGGATACCTGACCTTCAAAAACAGTGGTTGTGTTGCCTGCCATAACGGTGCCAACTTAGGCGGCTCATCCTTCCAGAAAATGGGCCTGATTGAACCCTACGTAACTGATAACGAAGCGGCCGGCCGTGCCGGTGTGACCGGTAACGACGTTGAGCGTATGATGTTTAAAGTGCCTACCCTGCGTAACGTGGAATTAACTTACCCGTACTTCCACGATGGTGCTGCCAATACGCTGACTGAAGCAGTAGATATCATGGGACGCCTGCAATTGGGCCGCAAGTTTGCAGACAATGAAATTGAAGACATTGTTGCCTTCCTGAAAACCCTGACCGGTGACCAGCCCAGGTTTGAAATGCCTATCTTGCCACCTTCCAGTGATTTGACACCTCGTGCCAAGCCATTTGACTAAGGGGTAGCAGGGCGCCAATGGCAGTACGGTAAACGGCTGCCAGTCATAGGCCTCAGTTATAAAAAAGCACCTGTTTCGCATTTGTGAGCAGGTGTTTTTTTTATGAAATATCGTGGTATTAAAAAGTCCTGGTTTTGTTGGGGGGGGGCTCATCAGCTGTGACTGTTTTGATACAGCCGCTTTTTGTTTTTAAGACAAGAAAATCATTCTGCCAGTATATTCACTTACAATCACAGCTAATGCAATTTGAAATTATCAAGATCTATTCGGAGAGTATGAATGAAGCTTTATTATTCAGCAGCATCACCTTTTGTTCGTAAAGTGATGATGGTGGCGCAAGAGTTGGATTTGCTTGATCAGCTGGAAAAGGAACCTGTCCAGGTACATCCGGTGAACCGTCTGCAGTCGCTTATTGTCTCTAATCCATTGGGACAGGTTCCTACCCTGATTACTGATGATGGGCAAGCACTTTTTGATAGCCGGGTGATTTGTGAATATCTTAATGACAAGGGGAATGGAAGCTTGTTTGGTAACCAGGATAGCCGTTGGGGTGTTTTGTCTGAATTGACCGCGCTGGACAGCTCTTTAAGTGCCTTGGTGATTGCCCGTTATGAAATAAGTGTCCGGCCTGTTGAATTGCAATGGCTGGCTTGGGTTGATGCCCAGATGGATAAATCCCGTACGACGTTGGACTATTTTGAAGGCAAGGCCGAATCACTGGAAGGTCGCGTGGATATTGTCATGTTTGGGCTGGCCTGTTTGTTGGGGTATTTGGATTTTCGCTTTGCTCATTTTGACTGGCGCAAACTTTATCCCAAGCTTGATGCCTGGAATGCGCAGTTCTCGCAACGGCCATCCGTTCAAAATACAGTACCGGTATAGCGTTGAATTTATCCCGGTTTGATCCGCATACCTTACGCGTTTTTCTTCTGGCGGCCCAGCATTCAAGCCTGACCAAGGCCGCCCAAGAGGCGCATCTTACCTTATCGGCCGCCAGCAAGCGTATTTCAGAGCTTGAGAAACAGCTTAACTGCACACTTTTCATCAGGCAAGCCAGAGGGGTGGCGCTAACGCCCGCCGGACAGGCACTAGTGGAACATGCGCAACAGGTTATTAGCACGATTAACCGCATGGCCGCCGATATGGGGGATTATGCCGCCGGCCTGCGTGGTCAGGTCAGAATGTGGGCCAACACCTCTGCGGTGATTCAGTTCTTACCCGGTGATTTGGCCCGGTTTTCCAGCCAGAATCCGGCGATTCGCTTAAGCCTTGAAGAAAAGTTGAGCCATGAGATTATTTCGGCATTAATCCAGGAAAAAATTGATATAGGTATTTTTGCCGATAATATCCCCAGCGGACAAGTGCAGAAAAGCCTGTACCGCTTTGATCAGCTGGTGTTGCTGGTACCTTCTTCCCATGCGTTGCGGGGTTCGTCACCGGTTTATTTCAAAGATGTGTTGCATGAGGGTTTTGTAGGTTTGTCTGATGGCAGCGCTTTACTGGTTCGCATGCAGGAAGCCGCCTTGGCAGCCGAAAAATCATTGCGCCTGCGGGTGCAGGTTAGCAGTTTTGATGCCATTTGCCGCATGATAGAGGCCGGCTTGGGTATTGGACTTTTGCCTCGCGCCTCGGTCCGCCCCGAAATTCTGGGTACCGGCCTGCATGCGGTTGATCTGCTGGACAGCTGGGCAGAGCGCACTTTATGGATTGGGGTACGTAATGAACATAGCCTGACCCCCGATGCCTTGCGTCTGTATGCTTTTCTGAAACGGGCCCGGCATGCCAGCCAAAATAACGAGGCTGTGCCGCTGCCTTGAATTTCAGGAAAGGGTGGTTTAGAAAAAATTGATTTTCAAAAAGCCGATTTGCTTTCATCATAGTGTCTTATTGAAAGCAATAAGAGGCAACAGGAATGACAAAACCACTGGACGGCGTCAAGGTACTAGAACTGGGACAACTCATTGCAGGACCTTTTGCCTGCAAAATGCTGGCAGAATTTGGTGCCGAGGTCATAAAGATAGAACCTCCGGAAACCGGAGACCCCTTACGAAAATGGCGTTTGTTGCATGAAGGCACATCGGTCTGGTGGGCCTCGCAGTCCAGGAACAAACAGTCGGTTACCCTGGATTTGCGCCAGAAAGAAGGGCAGGATGTCATTCGCCTTTTAATTAAAGAGGTGGATGTGCTGGTGGAAAACTTCCGTCCTGGAACCCTTGAGAAATGGGGGCTGGGTTGGGAAGAATTGAAGGCCATCAATCCAAACCTGATTATGCTCCGGGTCTCGGGTTATGGACAAACCGGCCCCTATAAAGATCTTCCCGGCTTTGGTGTCGTGGGTGAGGCCATGGGGGGATTAAGGCACCTGAGCGGTGAGCCGGGTCGTCCACCGGTGCGGGTGGGTATTTCCATTGGTGACTCCCTGTCTGCCTTGCATGGCGTGATTGGTGTTTTGCTGGCTTTGCGTCATCGTGACCAGAATGGGGGCGATGGGCAGGTTATTGACGTGGCGCTTTACGAGTCCGTGTTCAACATGATGGAAAGCATGGTCGCCGAGTATTCTGTGTTTAATGAAATCCGGCAACCCGCGGGAAGCAGTTTGCCAGGGATCACTCCCAGCAATGCGTATCGCTGCGCGGATGGCAAGTATGCCTTGATTGCCGGTAACGGAGACAGTATTTTTAAACGGCTCATGACATTGATCGGGCGTGACGATATTAGTAATGACCCGGAATTTGCGCATAACGACGGGCGTTCCAGACAGGCTGAATATATTGATGGCGTCATTGGACAATGGGCGGCCCAGCATTCTTTGGAAGACGTGCTGCAGGCTCTGCACGAGTCACGTATCCCGGCCGGAAAAATTTATGACGTGGCTGATATTGTTAACGATCCGCATTATAAAGAGCGGGAAATGCTGTTGCAAGGTGAGCTTGAAGATGGCACGCCAGTTATCCTGCCGGGTATTGTGCCCAAATTAAGCGGTACACCGGGCGAGGTGCATCGCAGGGCACCCACGCTGGGTCAGGATACGGCAAGCGTATTGAGTGCATTGGGGATAGATGAACAAATGCAGCAGCAATGGCGCGAACAAGGAATCATTTAGGTGGGGACGAAAGCAATGACGAGCAATAAAATTTATATGCAGGAAGTGGCGTGTCGTGACGGGTTTCAGAACGAGGCCATGTTTATCCCGACCGAAGAAAAGATTGCCATAGTGGACCAACTGAGTGAATGTGGCTATGCCAAAATAGAAGTCACGTCATTTACGTCACCCAAAGCCATTCCCGCATTGCGTGATGCCGAAGAGGTCATGCACCGTATTCGACGCAACCCCGATGTGTTGTATACCGTTCTGGTGCCCAATTTGCGTGGCGCGGAAAGGGCCATGTCATGCGGGGTGGATGAAATCAACTTGGTGATGTCCGTTAGTGAAACGCATAATCAGTCCAATTTGCGCATGACGCGTGAACGTTCTTTTGAACAGCTGACGGGTATTATTGGAGAGGTTAAATCCACACCAGTAGCGATTAATATTTCCCTGTCCTGTTCTTTTGGTTGCCCCATGGAAGGGGAGGTGGCCCAAAATGAGGTGTTGCACTGGGCAGATCGCTTTGCTGAGTTGGGCGTGCATGGTATTACTTTATGCGATACCACTGGTATGGCCTATCCAACGCAGGTCAGTGCGTTGTTTGAGCGTGTTAAGTCGCAATTTTCCGAGCTTGAGTTAACCGCGCATTTTCATAATACACGCGGTATGGCGCTGGCCAATGCCAATGCCGCGATAGCGGTGGGCATAAATCGTTTTGACGCCTCTTTAGGTGGGCTGGGTGGGTGCCCTTATGCACCAGGTGCCTCAGGCAATGTATGTACGGAAGATATGGTTCATATGTTTGAATTGATGGGACTGGATACCGGTGTTGATTTGCAGGGGGTTTTGGCGGTGGCGGCCAGGTTGCCCAAGTTGCTTGGCCATGATGTGCCCGGCCAGATCCTGAAAGCAGGCTCACGTTTAACGTTGCATCCGGTACCGGATGGTGTAGTAACTGCAGTTTAAAAATTTAATATCTAATGGAGACAAACCGTGAAAAAATACACAACATTAAAGCCATTGTGCTATGCCATACTGTTGGCGGGTCTGGGAAGTAGCGTTAACGCCCAGGAAGTGGCTTATCCAGATCGTCCAGTATCCCTGATCGTTTCAGCAGCACCTGGTGGCACTACCGACCTTGCCGCTCGTATGATTGCCGAACCTTTAAGCAAAGCGTTAGGGCAATCGGTGGTCGTGGAAAACAAGCCGGGCGCATCAGGTGGAATCGCTGCCTCACAGGTCTTAAGAGCTAAGCCGGATGGTTATACTTTATTATTGCAATATTCCGGTTATCAAGTAATTACGCCGAATATTGACAAGGTCAGCTGGGATCCTGTCAAATCTTTTGCACCGGTTGCCAATGTGCTCTCAGCACCACAAGTGTTGGTGGTGAAGAAAGACTTGCCGGTTAATAACCTGAAAGAGTTTGTTGATTATGCCATCAAGAATCCGGGTAAACTCAATTATGCCTCTTCAGGTAATGGCTCGCTTCAGCAGGTGGCTACTGAACAGCTGAATCAAATGGCGAATATTGAAACCACTCATGTGCCTTATAAAGGAACAGGTCCGGCGTTGGCTGATTTGCTAGGAGGAGTAGTGGATTTAACCATTACGACGCCGCCTCCTTTGTTACCTCATATAAAATCAGGCGCTTTGAAGGCACTGGTTGTAACCGGTAGCCAGCGTCTGGATTCGGCACCCGAAGTACCTACAGCGGCAGAGGCGGGTTACCCTGATTTACAGGTTTCTTCTTGGTTCGCCATGTATGCGCCCGCAGGGACGCCTGATGCGGTTGTTCAGAAGCTGGCGGGTGAAATTGAAAAAATCATGGCAACTGATGAGTATCGTGAAAAAGCTGAAACATTGGGGGCAACGGCAGAATTCATGGGGCCGGAAGCACTGGGCAAGTATACGGAAGAAGAGCTGGTTCGCTGGAAAAAAGTCATTGATACTGCCGGTATAAAAGGCAATCAATAATACAAAAAGAGATACGTTTTCGCGTATCTCTTTTTGCCGTATTTTTTTATGGGCCTGCCAGCAATGGCAGACCTGTCGTGCCGATTTTACTCCATTTTAATCGTGGTATTGACCCCTTGGGCATGATGGGTCCAGCGGGCGGTGATTGATTTTGTTTGGGTCCAGAAGCTGACGGCCTGTTTACCGTTGGGGCCCAGATCACCCAGTTTTGAACCGCGAGAGCCGGTGAAACTGAACCAGGCCACGGGTACGGGAATGGGAATGTTGATGCCAATCTGGCCTACATCGACATTGTTCTGGAAGTAACGGGCATCGCCACCGCTTTGTGTGAAGATGGCCACGCCATTGCCATTGGGGTTGGCATTAATAAACTCAACCGCTTCATCCAGGGTGTCTACACACACCACGCAAAGCACCGGGCCAAAAATTTCTTCCTGATAAATGCGCATGTCTGCTTTGACGCCAGCAAAAATGGTGGGGCCAACAAAGTTGCCGTCTTCATAACCTTCAACGGAAATGTCGCGTCCATCCAGCAGCAGTTCGGCACCTTCATCAACACCGGCCTGGATCAGGCCACGAACCCTTTCACGGGCTGCCGGAGAAACCAGCGGGCCCAGGTCTGCCGCGCGGTCTGTCCCCACATTGACTTTCAGGGTTTTACTGCGCTCGACAAATTCGTCCAGCCACGCTTTGGTTTCACCCACCATGACCGCCACCGAGGTGGCCATGCAGCGTTGTCCGGCAGCGCCAAAGGCGGCGCCCACCAATTGGTTAAGGGCCACGTTTTTGTCGGCATCGGGCAAAATCACACAATGGTTTTTGGCGCCCATCATGGCCTGGCAGCGTTTGCCTGCGTTGGAAGAACGCTGGTAAATTTCTGTGCCAACGCGGGTGGAACCAATAAAGGAAACCGCCTTGATGTCCGGGTGCTCGCACAAGCGGTTAGCCACTTCAGGGCCGCCATGCACCACGTTCAGGACACCTGGGGGCAAGCCTGCCTCCAGGGCCAGTTCGGCCAGAAACAACGAGGAACTGGGGTCTTGTTCGGAGGGTTTGAGGATGAAGGTATTGCCACACGCAACGGCAATCGGGAACATGAAGCAGGGCAGCATGATGGGGAAGTTGAACGCGGTAATGCCGGCGCAAACCCCCAAGGGCTGGTTTAGCGTATAAACATCAATGCCCGAGGCTGCGTTTTCGGCATACTCACCCAGTTGCAGGCTGACAATCGAGCATGCATGTTCAATCACTTCAAGGCCACGGCCAACTTCGCCTTCAGCATCGGGCAGGGTCTTGCCGTGTTCCAGGGTAATCATTTCGGCAAGTTTGGTGGCGTTTTCACGCACCAGATGCTGCAGTTTCAGCATGATGCGCATGCGGGTACCCTGGCCGCTATTGCGCCAGGTTTTGAAGGCTTCCTTGGCATTGGCAATCGCCTGATCCACTTCATCAAGGGTGGCAAAGGGAACCCGTGCAACCACTTCCTGGTTGGCCGGATTCACCACATCGCGCCAGACATCGGACGTGGAGCGGACTTTTTCACCATTGATAATCAGGGGGACTTCTGGGATGGAGCGCATGATGTAATCCTTTTACTTATTTAAGAAGAGAGCAGCTTGATTCGGAAAGGGGCTGGAAAGCTTCTGCCGCCGGAATGGTGGCAAGCAGTGTTGAGTAATCCCATTCACTTTGTTTTTCTGACGGTTTCTTGACCTCATACAGATACATGTCGTGAATCACACGGCCATTGGGCTGGATGGATGCGTTATGCATGATGGGGTCTTCAATGGGCATTTCGCGCATTTGGGCGGCCACTTTATCGCCTTCGGTTGATTTGGCGGCAGCCACCGCTTTCAGGTAATGCAAGACGCTGGAATAAACGCCCGCCTGGGTCATGGTGGGTTTCAGGTTATTGAATTCCTTGGCAAAGCGGTCGGACCAGGCACGGGTATTGTCATCAAAATCCCAGTAAAAACCGTCAACATAACTAAGCCCCTGGGCGCTTTCATTACCCAGCGCACGCAGGTCGGACAGGAAAATAAGCAGGGAAACCAGTCGCTGACCGCCCTCACTAACGCCAAATTCCTTGGCCTGCTTGACGGCATTGACGGTATCCTGGCCACCATTGGCCAGGGCGACTACGTCGGCCTTGGAGCTTTGGGCCTGCAGCATGAACGAGGCATAATCGGAATTGTTCAGCGGGTGGCGTACCGCGCCGTTTACCTTGCCGCCAAGCGTTTCCACCATTTTGGAGGTATCGGCTTCAAGGGAGTGGCCAAAGGCGTAATCAACCGTCAGGAAAAACCATGATTTGCCACCGGTGGCAATAGTGGCTTTGGCACCACCCACAGATTGGGAGTATGTGTCAAACATCCAGTGAAAACCCACCGGCGAACATTCTTTATTGGTCAGGGCCGTGGTGGCCGGGCCGGAAAACAGCACCACCTTGTTCTTGTCACGGGCAATATTCTGGACGGCCAGTGCAACCGCCGAGTTGGTCAGGTCGGCAATGGCCGTCACGCCATCACGGTCAAACCATTCCCGCGCCTTGGCCGCGCCCACATCGGCCTTGTTCTGGTTGTCGGCTGAAACCAGGTCTATTTGCATGCCTTTACACTCGGCAGCCAGGCAATCATTAATCGCCATTCGGGCAGCGGCCACCGATCCGGGGCCACCCATAGAGGCATAGGTGCCCGACATGTCGGTAAGGACACCGATTTTGACAGGAGGGATATCGTTGGCGCTGGCCACTGAGCTGAACGCCAGGGCGCAACTTAAGGCGAGGGTATGCGCGTGGATTTTCATGGTTTGTCTCCGGGTTTTTTCATTCGTTTTAATAAGTCTCTTTGGACCAGCTACAGTTTGATGTGTATAAATTAAAATTGCAATATAAAATATGCACATCTATTGTTCAAAAAAGCACATATGAAAACACTTGATTGGGATGGGTTGCGATACTTTCTTGAAGTGGCAAGAACCCAGCGCGTTAGCGCGGCAGCCCTGCGGCTGGGTGTTGAGCATACAACGGTGGCCCGAAGGATTCGCCAGCTGGAGGCGCAACTGGATACCTTGCTGTTTGACAAGTCCCGTTCCTCAGGGTTTGTCCTGACGGCTGCAGGGCATGAATTATTGGCCCATGTTGAACAAATGGAAAGCCATTTGTTTAATGCCCGGGAGAAAGTAACCGGAGTGGGAGAGTCCCTGTCGGGACACATCAGGGTAGCGGCCACCGAAGGGTTTGGCAGTTATATTATTACGCCCCTGTCGATGCAATTCCAGCAACAATATCCTGATATTACCCTTGATGTTTTGCCGGTACCACGGTTTGTCAGCCTGACCCGGCGTGAAGCCGATATTGCCATTACGATTGAACGCCCTTTACGCGGACCTTATGTGTGCAGCAGGTTATGTGATTATTCTTTGCGGCTGTATGGCACGCGCGAGTATTTACAAAACCACCCCCCTATCCGGCAACAGGATGACGTGAAATTTCATTCCGGTATCAGTTATGTTGAAGAGCTGATTTACAGCGACCAGTTACGCTACCTGGAAGATGTGCTGCCTTTGAGCAACGTTGTATTCAAAAGCACCAGTATTATTGCGCAATATTATGCCTGTTTGCAGGGGCAGGCACTGGCCATCCTGCCTTGCTTCATGGCCGCTCAAAACCCGCATCTTGTCGCCATCTTGCCAGAAGATATTCATATCCAGCGCAGTTTCTGGATGTATTTCCATGAAGATTTGAAGCGTATTAAGCGTATGACCGCCTTTTGTGATTTTGTAAAAAATGTGGTAGAAATGAATTCAGGATTAATGAAAGGAACCGGCAGGGCTTTGCGCATGCCTTAATCACACTGGAGAATATTTATGTACATGACTTTACGGGCAGAAGACGGACATGTTTTTGATGCTTATGTGACCGGAGAAGAGACTGCCCGTGCGGGTATTGTGCTCATTCAGGAAATTTTTGGTGTCAACAGCCATATTCGTGATGTGGCCGATTTTTTTGCAGCGCAAGGTTATCGGGTGATCGCGCCGGCCCTGTTTGACCGGGTGCAGGCAAAGGTGGAATTGGGCTATGCCCGGGAAGACATACAAAAAGGTCTTGAATTGCGCAGTGAAATCAGCCAGGAACAGGTCATGATGGATATTGCCGCTGCCGTTCAGGCGCTTGAAAAACAGTCCAGTGCGGGTGTTGTGGGTTATTGCTGGGGCGGTACGCTGGCATGGCTGGCAGCATGTGAAATAGCCGGCGTTAACGCCGCTTCATGCTGGTACGGCGGTGGCCTGGCACAGGTTGCCAATGAGCAAACCGCGGTACCGGTGCAAATGCACTTTGGTGAACTGGACAAGTCCATACCTTTAAGCGATGTAGAAATTATCCGCCAGGCCCAGCCTGATGCTGAAATGTTTGTTTACCCTGGCGTTGATCACGGTTTTGGCTGTGACCAGCGCGGCGCTTACAATCAGGCGGCAACCGAATTGGCCCGTCAACGGACACTGTCGTTTTTTGCTAAACATCTGTAAAAAATAAACGCAGGAGGTGGCTATGAAAATTCATAAAATCTTGTTTGCAGCCTTATTGGCTGCCGGAGCAAGTACCCATGTCGCGGCCAATGTGCCCGTGCTTGCCGTGCCAGAAGAGCCCGTTCTTTTTCTGGAACAGCCACCGGTTTTTGGCAAGATGCCAGAAAGTGCCGCTGTCATTGCTCCACAA
Source organism: Advenella sp. (assembly GCA_034006805.1). Classification (GTDB taxonomy): domain Bacteria; phylum Pseudomonadota; class Gammaproteobacteria; order Burkholderiales; family Burkholderiaceae_B; genus Advenella. The sequence goes on along the minus strand of JAVESC010000020.1, from coordinate 10,463 downwards.
ATGCCGCTTTCCTGGTTTTCAGGTAATCGGCCCATTCCTCAAACGCAACAGGCCATGGGCTTGCTTGAACAGGCCGGGCTTCAGGGCCTGAGTCCCTCTGACTATCCCATAGAGCGCTTAAGGCAGCAACTGGTGCAGGCCAATAACGGGCAGTTAAGTAGCGAGCAGGCGGCTCAGCTTAATAATGACATAAGCCGCATCATGAGGGCTTATGTCAAAGATCTTAAAAACGGGCGGGTTGATCCGGCCAGTGTAAAACAGAGATTTAACCGCACGCCCATTACCGATGCGCAGGCCGATGTCCTGCTGCAAAATGCTTTGCAACAGGATCGTTTAGCCAGTTTGCCCCAAACGGTTACCAGCGCCATACCCATGTATGGCAGCTTGCTCAAGGTGCTGGCTCACTATAAAACCCTGGTTGGTAATCCTGCCTGGCAAACGCCGTTGCCTGCCATCAAGGGAACGGGCCTTAAACTTGGGCAGCCGTATGCCGGCCTGGCAGGCGTGCAAGCCCGCCTTGAAGCCTTGGGAGATCTGCCCCCCGGCGATGCCGTACCGGCGGTTTATGATGCCAGGCTTGAGCAAGGCATAAAAAGCTTCCAGGAGCGGCACGGACTGGCGCAGGATGGGGTAATTGGCAAAGGAACGCTGGCCCAGTTGTCAGTAACGCCAGAACAGCGCGTCAAGCAAGTTGAAGTCAACCTTGAACGCTTGCGCTGGACTCCGTTAACCACACATTCGCGCATGATTGTGGTGAATGTACCTGAATTTATTTTGCGCGGTTATGCCGTTAATAATGGCAAGGTAGACCCTCAAATTGAAATGAAAGTGATTGTGGGCAGGGCTTTCAATACCAGTACTCCCTTGTTTGATGGCGAAATGAAATTCATCGAATTCAGCCCGTACTGGAATATTCCCTATTCCATTGCACGCAGTGAAACCATTCCACGCCTTCGCCGCGACCCTGGCTACTTAAGCCGTCAAGGCATGGAGTTTGTGGTGGGCAATAGCGTATCAACGGCCGTTAGTGAAGCAAACATGAGTGCGGTATTGGCGGGCAAGGCGCGCATTCGCCAGCGTCCCGGCCCACAAAATGCCCTGGGAGATATTAAATTCATCTTTCCCAACAACATGAGTATTTTCCTGCACCATACCCCATCGGTTGGTCTGTTTGAGCGGGCCCGCCGTGATTTCAGTCATGGCTGTATTCGTGTTGAAGAGCCGGTCCAGCTGGCCCAGTTTATATTGGTCAACCAGCCCGAATGGACGGTGGCGCGCATCAAATCGGCAATGGCGGCCAAAAAATCGAATACAATGAAGCTTGACGAGCCCATTCCTGTTGTTCTGGCATACAGTACCGTCGTCGTGAAAAATAATAAAACGTACTTCTTCCCTGATATCTACGGGCAGGACAAACTGCTGAACCAGGCTCTTCTGCGTCATACGCAGCAACAGGCCGCCAGGCCTTTGCTCGCGTCCAATCCTTAAAATTATCAGGAGAATGTATAGCATGTCGTTGCGTACACCTCATACCCGGCGCCAGTTTTTGCGAACCACCCGTAAACTGGCGCTGACAGGTGCAGTATTTTCAATTGCCCCATCTGTCAATGCCGGCTTATCACTTGGCTCTAAAAATCATCTTCTTGCCCTGGATCATACGCATACCAATGAAAAACTGTCCGTGGTTTATCGTTTGGGTGACCAGTATGTCAATTCGGCACTTACCCGTTTAAACCGTTTCCTGCGCGACCACTATTCCGGTACCGTTGGTATTATGGATCCTGCCCTGTACGATATTCTTAATGGTATCAAGGTGGCGTTGCGTGCCGATATCCCCTACCAGATTATTTCCGGTTATCGCGATCCGCATACCAACGAACGTTTGCGTACCACCCGTGGGGGTGGTGTTGCCAAGAAAAGCCTGCATATGCAAGGCAGGGCACTGGATATCCGCATGCCGGGCGTGCCGCTTGCCGAGTTGCGTGATGCCGCCTTGTCATTAAAAGCCGGTGGTGTGGGTTATTACCCCAAAAGCCAGTTTGTGCACGTGGATACGGGCGGTGTCCGAAGCTGGTAATACCTTAAATTATGCTGTTGTTGCCCAAGGCTTGCGGCGGTTTGCCGGTGGGTTTTTGGGCAGCATTTGCTGTGTTCAGGTAAGAAATAAAAATATAGAAGCAATCTGCGATATTGCAACGCATCATTAATCGGCCGGTTTGTTGTTTCCAAATGGAAATAAAGGCTAAATACCTGTATAAAAACATTTATTACGGTTTTTTTAAGATATTCATTAATATATTTACCACTGGATTGATTTGTTTTTGTGCGGTGCGGTAGAATGGCTTTATTAAATCCAAAACCCTGGGGCCAATAATAATGTTCTATTGGCTGGAAAGGCTGGATTCAATAGGGGTGTGTTCTCACGGTTCTATTAGACTTGTAATTTAAGGTTGATGAAATGAAGTTCGCAGATTTCAAGCCAGGCCAGGTATTTGAACAGGGTCCCAGGCATGTTACTCAGGAAGAAATTCTTGCCTTTGCCAACGCCTATGACCCACAATGGTTTCATATTAATCCTGAAAAAGCGGCAGAAAGCCACTGGAGCGGGTTAATTGCCAGTGGCTGGCATACTTGTGGCATGGCCATGAAAATGGCGGTTGATGCCGTACTCGGAGAATCCGAATCATTTGCCTCACCGGGGCTGGACTACGTGAAATGGCTTAAACCGGTGCGCCCTGGCGATGACCTGTTCTGGAAAGGAATTATCAAGGCCAAGCGTGAATCCAATTCGCGCCCGGGTATTGGTATTATTCTTTGGAGTTGGGAAGTTACTAACCAGAACGGTGACGTTGTTCTTGAATTGGATGCCACCAATTTATTTGATATTTCAGGACAGGACAACGACGAAGCCTGATGCGAAGCCGCCCGCTTGTGGTGTAAAACCGGGGGCGTGTTTAGCATTGCAGGAAACAAGGGCCGCCAGGGGCGGACAGAATCAAAAGGACTGAAGCAGGTGCAAATACCTGTTTCAGTCCTTTTTTAATGCTGCATTGCGGCTGCAAACAACATGCTGGCCTGTTTTCAGGTTCGCATGTTGTGGTCTGGATTAATAAAAGGCTTGCAAGCCGGTTTGGGCACGGCCCAGAATCAGGGCGTGAACGTCGTGGGTCCCTTCGTAGGTATTCACCACTTCAAGGTTGACCAGGTGGCGGGCCACGCCGAACTCGTCGGAAATACCGTTGCCACCCAGCATGTCACGGGCCAGGCGGGCAATATCCAACGCCTTGCCGCAAGAGTTGCGTTTCATGATAGAGGTAATTTCAACGGCAGCGGTGCCTTCGTCTTTCATGCGACCCAAACGCAGGCAGCCTTGCAGGCCCATGGTGATTTCGGTTTGCATGTCGGCCAGTTTTTTCTGGATTAGCTGGTTTTGTGCCAAAGGACGGCCAAACTGCTTGCGGTCCATCGTGTATTGGCGAGCCGTATGCCAGCAGGCTTCTGCCGCACCCAGTGCGCCCCAGGCAATGCCAAAACGGGCAGAATTCAGGCAGGTGAATGGGCCACGCAGGCCGCTGACGCCAGGCAGCATCTGGTCATCGGGAATCTCTACTTCGTCCATCACGATTTCACCGGTAATGGATGAACGCAGACCGACTTTGCCATGAATGGCGGGGGCGCTTAAGCCTTTCATGCCTTTTTCAAGAATGAAACCGCGGATTTTTCCGTCGAACTCGCCGCCCACACAACGGGCCCACACCACGAATACATCGGCAATGGGAGAGTTGGTGATCCACATTTTATTGCCGCTTAAGCTGTAGCCGTTTTCGGTTTTTTTAGCGCGGGTTTCCATGCCATCGGGGTCGGAACCGTGATTGGGTTCGGTTAAGCCAAAGCAGCCAATCCATTCACCGGTGGCCAGCTTGGGCAGGTATTTCATTTTCTGGGCTTCGCTGCCAAATTCATTAATAGGCACCATTACCAGCGAAGACTGCACACTCATCATGGAGCGGTAGCCGGAATCAATGCGTTCTACTTCACGGGCAACCAGACCGTAAGAAACATAGTTCAGGCCCGAACCACCGTATTCAACCGGAATGGTCACGCCCAGCAGGCCCAGTTCACCCATTTCCCTGAAAATGGAAGGATCGGTTTTTTCATGACGAAACGCTTCCAGTACGCGCGGCGCCAGTTTGTCCTGGCAGTAGGCGTGGGCGGCGTCACGAATCATACGCTCTTCATCGGTTAACTGTTCGTTAAGCAATAAAGGATCGTCCCAGTGGAAAGAAGGATTTGAAGACATGGTGTTGACTCCTGTAAATGGATGATTTTATGGTTTTACAATGTAATGAGATATATTCTATGTGCCATTTATTCACATGGCAATTGATAAAAACGCACAATCTGGTGCAATATAGTCACTTCAACCCATTGGAAAGGAAAAAACATGCGTAAAGGAGTGCCCAATCTGGGGGCCTTGCAGGCCTTTGAGGCCTCTGCACGGCTGGGGTCGTTTTCCCGTGCCGCCGAAGAATTGTCCCTGACCCACAGTGCCGTGTTCAGGCAGGTGGCCGGGCTGGAGGAGCGTCTGGGGGTGGCATTGTTTACCCGGGTGCGGCGGCGGATTGTGCTAACCGATCATGGTGCGGAATATGCGGCCAGGGTTCGGCATCATCTGGAGCAATTGCAAAAAGACACGTTTGGCCTGATCAGCCGCGCCGGGATTGGCCGCAGCCTGCATATTGGCACCGTACCCACCTTGGCGGCCACCTGGCTGATTCCCCGGCTGGCCGGTTTTCAGCGGCTCTATCCCGATATTGCCATTAGCCTTTCCAGCAAGACCGCGCCTTTTTTATTTAAGGATTATCCGGTAGATGCGGCTATTTACCATGCCGAGCAACCCTGGAATAATACCCACAGCATTCGCCTGTTTTACGAACAGGAGCTGATCCCGGTGTGTTCTTCGCAGTTGCTGGCACGGGTTAAAAGCAAGGGGGTAAAAGCCCTGGCAGAAATGACCCACCTGCATATGATGACGCGGCCCGATGCCTGGATGCAATGGTATGAACACAACCACTATGAGTGTGAGCCGCATATATTGGCGGGCCCCAGGTATGAGGTGTTCAGCATGTTACTGGCTGCGGTGGAGGCCGGTTTGGGCATGGGCCTGTTTCCGGCCTTTATTGCCAGGGAACATATCAAGAGCGGACGTTTTGTCATGCCTGTGCCGGCCGTCTTGCCGGTTGGCAAATCGTATTATTTTGGTTATCCCGATGACCGGAGCCCTTCAGAGGCATTGGGCCTGTTTGAACAGTGGCTGGTTACGCAGGCGTTGCAACCGGCCTGATAACAGGCTGACGGCAGGCCTTATTTGAAAATAACGGTTTTGTGCCCGTTAAGTAAAATACGGTGTTCAACATGATGTTTGACTGCCCGTGATAATACCAGTGATTCGGTATCGCTGCCCACTTGTGTCAGGTCATCGGCCGTCATGGTGTGGTCTACGTACTGGATATCCTGCTCGATAATCGGGCCTTCATCCAGATCAGCCGTTACATAATGGGCGGTGGCACCAATAATTTTTACACCCCGGGCATGGGCCTGGTGATACGGGCGGGCACCCTTGAAGCTGGGCAGGAAGCTATGGTGAATATTAATGGCACGTCCTTGCAGGGCCTGGCATAAATGATTGGACAATATCTGCATGTAGCGGGCCAGTACCACCAGGTCCACGTTCAGGTCTGACACCAGTTGGATAATTTGCTGCTCTTGTTCTGCTTTGGTCTCGGGGGTAATGGGCAGGTAATGGAAGGGAATGCCGTAAGAAGCGGCCAGGGCTTCGTAATCCCGGTGGTTGGAGCCAATGGCCACGATATCAACCGGCAAAGAGCCGTGCTGGGCGCGAAACAGCAGGTCATTCAGGCAATGCCCCTGTTTGCTGACCATAATCATGACACGGGCTTTTTGTTGGGCACTATACAGGTTCCAGTTCATCTGGAACTGTTCGCCCAGAGGCGCGAATTTTTGTTTCAGGCTGTCCAGTTCCTGGGCGGTTTCCAGTGAGAAGTGCACGCGCAGGAAAAACTGGCGGGTTTCTTCATCGCCAAATTGTTGCGAATCCAGAATGTTGCCGTTCAGTTCAAGCAAGAGGCCGGAAACAGAATGGACAATGCCGGTACGGTCGGGGCAGGAAACGGTAAGGATGTAATCTTTTTGCATTTTAATGGGATGTTGGGTTAAGTGCTTGCCAGACTTCATCTGCCAGGGCAATACAGGCCGTCAGGCCGGGTGATTCTATGCCAAACAGGTTAAGCAGATTGGCAATGCCGTGCTGGGCGGGAGCCGAAATCATGAAATCGGCAGCGGCCTCATGGGAGGAAACAATTTTCGGGCGAATGCCGGCATAGCCAGGCTCAAGGCAGCCATCGGCCAGTTCGGGCCAGTAACTGCGTACAGCCGCATAAAACTGATCGGCCCGGGCAGGGTTTACCGTATAGTCTTCTTCGGTAATCCATTCGGTATCAGGGCCAAATTTGGCCTGTCGGCCCAAGTCCAGTGTTAAGTGTACGCCCAGGCCCGATTCATTCGGCATGGGGTAAATAAGATGGGAAAAAGGCGCCTTGCCGCTTAAGGTAAAGTAATTGCCTTTGCAATAGTATTCTGGGGGAATAAACGCCGGGTTTAGCCCTTTGAACTGGCGGGCCAGGCTGGGGGCATGCAGACCGGCGGCATTAACCAGGGTATGGCAGCGCAGGGTCATGGCTTCGGCACCACCAAAGGTACAGCGGAAGGTGCCGTCTTCTTCAATCACCACGTTTTCAAGTGGCGTATGAAATACACATTGCCCGCCATGGTTTTCAAGGTCGCCCTGCAAAGCCAGCATCAGGCCGTGGCTGTCGATAATACCGGTGGACGGAGACAGCAGGGCCGCCTCACAGTGCAGCGCGGGTTCCAGAGCCAGTACTTGCTTCCGGTCCAGTTTGACCAGGTCATTAACCTGGTTGGCCCTTGCCTGGGCCTGTAGGTTGTCCAGTTGCGGCAGTTGTGCGGCTGAAGTGGCCACCAGCAGCTTGCCAATTCGCTGGTAAGCAACGCCGCGTTCTTCGCAATAGCGGTACAGCATTTCTTTGCCCTGTACACATAGCCGGGCTTTCAGGCTGTTGGCGGGATAATAAATGCCGGCATGGATGACTTCAGAATTGCGTGAGCTGATGCCCATGCCAATGGCTTCCTCGGCCTCAACCAGCAGCACTTCTTTGCCGGCCATGGCCAGTTTGCGGGCCGTGGCAAGACCCACCACGCCTGCACCAATCACGATACATTCAATATCCACACTCATTGCTATGCCTTGTTGATAATGGCTTGCGGGGTCAGGTCGAAACTGCCGGCATGGTAAACCAGGGGCAGGCTGTGGGTGTGACCGCAGCGTTCAACCTCGCCAATCAGGATCATGTGATCGCCTTCGTGGTAGCGGTTGCGGCTGTAGCATTCAAACCAGGCGGCGCAGCATTCGTTAGCCAGTTTTGGCAGTCCGTATGCATTAGTCTCGTAATTGGCACCGGCAAAGCGTTCTTCAAGGCTGCCTTTGGAAAAGCGGCGGGCCAGTTCAAGCTGATCGGCGGCCAGTACGTGAATAATATAACGTTCGGCTTGTTCAAATGCCCGGATATTGGACGAGTCCTGGGTAAGGCTCCAGAGCACCAGCGGCGGATTAAGAGAAACCGAATTGAAAGAACTGACGGTTAATCCAACCGGCTTGCCGGTATCGGGGTGAAGGGTGGTAACGATGGTAACACCAGTGGCAAAACGGCCCAGTGCCGTTCTAAATGCCGGAGAATCAAAATCGGGAGCGCGTAAGCTCATGGGTAAACCTTGTGAATCAGAAGAAAAATGGGACTTCAGGGCGAGAGCCGGGTGAATGTCCAGTTTCCGTTGTTGTCTTTGTTGTATTTGATGCGATCGTGCAGGCGTGAAGGCCGGCCTTGCCAGAATTCGATGGTTTCGGGAACAATCAAATACCCGCCCCAATAGGGGGGCTTGGGGATATGGCTGCTGAATTTTTCTTTGAAATGCTGTTCCCGGGCTTCCAGTTCTTCACGGGTAATGGGCTGGCTTTGGATGGACGCCCAGGCGCCAATACGTGAGCCTTCAGGGCGACTGTTGAAATACTCGGTGGACGCCTGTTCGGACAGCTTGACGACATGACCGTTGATGTGCACCTGCCTTTGAAGGGGAAGCCAGCAGAACAGGGCGCTAATATTGGGATTGGCGCTTAAATCTTTGCCTTTGCTGGAGTCGTAGCTGGTAAAAAATACCAGGCCTTTTTGGTCGAAGCCTTTTAACAGGACGGTGCGGGAGGATGGTTTGCCCTTTGCTGAAACCGTGGAAACGATCATGGCATTGGGCTCGAGGATTTCCCCCTGGCGGGCCTCTTCGAACCAGTTTGAAAACTGGCTTATGGGATCGGGGGCCAGCTGGGATTCGAGCAAAGCGTTTCTTTCGTACTGTTGGCGCAAATCGGCAATAGACATGGCAGTGAAATGGATACGTAAAAAGGGTTAGTTTACCGCACAGTCGTGACGGTGATTAGGGTTTGGCAATGCGTTGCTTAATAAGGTCGGCCAGTTCAAACAGATTTTCATCATTGATGCTGGCCTGTGCCAAAGCGCTGGCGGTTTCCAGCACATATTCGGGGCAGGGGCCGCAAGTACCGCAGGCGTTAAGAACGATGTCCAGGGTTTCATCCCGGGTAAGGCCTTGTATGTAAGCATGGCTGTTGATGTCCATAACAAAGGCCAACGCGGTGATGGGGCCCATCATGGTTTCACAGCGGATCCACTTGGGAATGTAAGCGCCAGAGGGCATTTCGCGTTTCCAGAGCAGGCGGAACTGTTCATGAAGGTTGTTATCATTCAGTTTGAAAACCTTGCCCTGGCAGGTGCCGCCAGAATCAAGACCAAATACCAGGCCCGGCTGCTCGGGGGTGCCCCGGTTGACGCTGGACCACAAACATAATGAACGATGGTAGCCCTGCAGCGTGGCCAGCCGGTCTTCCTGAAAATGGAACTCGGGACGCCAGATTAAAGAGCCGTAGCCAAACACCCAGATTTCTTCGGGGGACGGATGTTCGGCAAGTGTTTGCAGCATGGACAGCTCGCGTTCTTCATCTGTCCACAGGCGGAATGTCTGGATATGCTCAATAGCCTTATGCAATGCGGTAGGAAGCGGTGTCTTCACTTTGAATTCGATTTAAAAAATGTACGTTAAAATAGTCTGACTTTAGTATAGGACAAAAGAGACACAAATGAGCATGCAGGAAAGTAATAATGAGCGTCGTTTTGGTGGCTTGCGGCGGCTATATGGTGAAAAAGCAACGCAAACCCTTGCCAGTGCTCATGTCATGGTGGCCGGCATTGGTGGTGTAGGTTCCTGGGTGGCCGAGGCCCTGGCCCGTTCCGGTGTCGGCCAGCTGACGCTGGCCGACCTGGATCATGTGGCCGAATCTAATGTGAACCGGCAAATTCATGCCTTAAGCCAAACCATGGGCATGGCCAAGGTGCAGGCCATGGCACAGCGGGTAGCGGGTATTAACCCTGAATGCCAGGTGCATTTGTTTGATGATTTTGTTGATGCCACCAATATTAATGAATTGCTGGATGACCGGCAGCCTGATGTCTTTATTGACTGTACCGATCAAGTGTCGGCCAAGGTGGCCATGGTGCTGGCCTGCCGTCAGCGCAAGGTGCCTTTGATTATGTGCGGGGGCGCAGGCGGCAAAACCAATCCCTTAAGTTTGTGTGCCGGCGACCTGTCACAGGCCCGCAACGATGCCCTGCTGGCCCGCTTGCGTAACATACTGCGCAAGCAACACGGCTTTGCCAAAGGCTCGGACCACAACGGCAAAGCCTTAAAACGCGTGCCCAAAATGAATGTGGATTGTTTCTGGTTTGACCAGCCAGCCATTTTGCCTGATTTGTGGCAGGCTGGTAGTGATGATGCCGGGCAAAATACCGCTTTGCAGGGTTTGTCTTGTGCCGGTTACGGCTCTTGCGTGACGGTAACTGCCACCATGGGGATGGCGGTGGCCAATGCCGGCATTGCGCAACTGCTGAAACCCTGACGCTATATGTGAGCATCCTGTCAGGCGTATGTAACCACCCCGTCAGGCGTAGTTTTATTTAGCTTATCAGTTTGCGAGTAACCACCCCGTCAGGCGTAGCCTGACACCCCTCCGTGGGAGGGGAATTTTCCTGCTTCGTAGAAACGTCAGTGCCTCACATTCCCCTCCCGCGGAGGGGTGGCGCGAAGCGCCGGGGTGGTCCTCAAACCACCTCCCCCCTAAACGAAGCCCCAACCAATTCCCCTCCCGCGGAGGGGTGGCGCCAAGCGCCGGGGTGGTCCTCAAACCACCTCCCCCCCTAAACGAAGCCCCAACCAATTCCCCTCCCGCGGAGGGGTGGCGCGAA
>JAVESC010000130.1:0-5842 GCA_034006805.1 Advenella sp. | reverse complement strand
AGAACCACTTTATACAGTGGTTAAATAATCCATTCCCTTTTCATTCCTTTTTGTGTTAACGATTCAGGCCTGGTAGCGCAAAGAATGCCTTCTTTTTTGGCATAATCAAGAAGTAAAGACTTTTCCTTAAAGTATAACGTTTTCAAAAAAGAAGTAATAAACGTTTTTAAAGGCGCTAACATACCTTTTTACATACTTTCTTATTTTGAATTTTGTTATTTAATTCTTCTGTAAATTGTAGAGACATTCCCAAACATCGACTTAAAAGGGCTTGTATGTCCTTCTTCAACCTGTAATTATATTATCAAGGACATCGTAGGGCTGGAAGACACGGCGGAGGAAGAATAAGGCTGTGATTCATTATAAGATAAAAATTTGTAACTGAAAAACACACAAAAGAAACAACAGCAGCCGAGTTTAAAGTTACCGTACATCAGGATATGAAATTCCCCAGAGAGGTTAGAAAGCTAAAAGGAGTCAGATAAATGGCTAAAATCGAAGAAACTAACATGAAAGGCGAAATAATCATACATTAGATATGGAAAGAGCATACCGGTGGATATGAGGACGAAGAGCTTACCGGGGAGAAAATTGAGATTTCTTCCGATGGTCAAATAATACTAACTCAATATGATGAATATCTCGTGTTTTCCCCTGGTGGGCATAGTAACATAAAACGAACAACGTATAAAGTAACAGTGGATGAATTGAGAGCTTTCTTCATGTCAAAAGGCATCAAAGGAAGTGATAGAGGAATTCCTTGGAAACCTACAAAAAAATGAATACGATGTTAAATTAATTTCCGTCAATGACGATCTTTTATCTTTTTTCCTTTTTGTATTCGTTCTCTTGTTTCGTTTTTCTCTTTTGTTGGTCCGGATTCCCTCCGGATCCGTGAGGGCATGCAGCAAAATTATATCCTTTTTATGTTTGTAACTCCTATAACCATGGTTATCAATAAGGAGTATAGGCTGCAAGTTATTTATTATTATCCGAGAGCGCGGAGAAAAAGCTGCTAAATCAAATTGCGTGCGGCCACCCCACACTAAACCGACGGCCCGACAATTACCTCCAGTAATAGAGGAATTTCTTCTTTTTTGATTTAAAGGTCTTATTTACTTTCTTTTTTGAACTTCTTATTACTACCAATAATTGTCGGACAACCTCTAAAGGTTGGGATATTCATGACCCTCAGTGCTCCCGTTGTAATAAAAGTGAACCTTTTGATTCAATTTGATTATAGTTAGGTAGTATAATTTTTGAATTGGATATTTGACATAATCTCCCAGATATACAATCCCCCCAATAAAGGTCCTATTAATAACAAGAAAGAAAACAATAACACATAATTAGCCATGCCATAGTAGCTAATCCCTAATATCTCAGTAATAACTATTATGAAAAAAGCTACTACAGGAAATATTTTAAGAGCTTTCATGTTTCGTGTGTCCTTGCATCCAACTGAGCAAGCAAATACATAGTAACTTAATGGTACAGCTACCAATAATAATATCAACATGACTGTTTCTTGAATCGGACCAGAAAAAAACTCGTAATCATGTCCTAAATTCATTTTCATGTGCAAGAGAATTGCCCAAACTCCGACTATTCCAGAACAAATAAACAAAGGCAGACCAGTGATATTCCTGTTCTTTACAATCTTAAATCCAATAACTATCATTGGAAACAGATAGATCACACCTACAACAAAGTGATATAAATTCAGCTTAGGTACAAAAATGTTAACTAAAGTCATTCCAAACATTGACAAACCGAGCCAAATCCAACCAATAAAGAAAAGAGATGCCTCCCATGGCACCTCCTTAAATCTAAACTTCATTTAAAGTTACCCCTTCTTCACATTATATAATCATATAATCCATGGGCATATTTTGCGCACTCTTGGACACACTGGGCAGTATAGTAAGCTACGTAGATGTCTGAGCCAAAATTTTGAGGGTCATTGTACATCTCGGTCCAGATATAGTCAAAATACTGGCTACTATGCTCAGCGTTGTCTTCAACCGCTTCTTCAGGATCAGTTACAGTTATTGATTGAGTATTATACTGCACATAATCCTTAAACTCATATCCTGAAGTCCACTGGCCGTTCACATAATTCTCATAGATGCTATGGTATGTGGTTTCATAAGAGTTCCAAATGTACTGACCACCCTGTTGGATTACTCCATCACTATGGAACGGGATACCCGGATCAATTAGATAATGACTTGAGTAACCAAATCTTTGATGTGCAGTAGACCAATATCCATTATTCACTGCAGAAATGGCTGAATCTGCAAACACATTACCTATCAGGTGCTCCTCCAATATGCAGTGACCCATCTTCATAGTGATTATAATATCTATAGAATGGTTCCGGGTCCATCACACCATTATCTGGGTCGTCAGCTGCATCTTTAGCATAATTCCTATAGGAAGACCCATCACAAGCATAGTAAGCATAGTCCTTATGTGGGGTAGAAAGCCACTTCACGGAGACAGGCTCATAACTTTTCAAAGACTCATTGACTAGCATAGGACCAATCTCACTCATAAATTCATAATCATCTTTGGTGATCTCATCTGGATACCTATCCCAGAGATCTTTGATACCAACTTTATATCTGTCTTTCTCCTTCTCAGAAACATTAAAACCATCAATGTACTTGAAGGTGACAGACCTACTTTCCCCCTGAGTGCCAGCGAAAGCAAGCGCTCTATAAGGCATTGCCTTAACGACGTCCGGTAAAGAAGCCTGTAGCTCCAAGTAATCTACAACTTCCTTCAGTCCTTCTTCACCGAGCTCAGCTTCCAAGGCCTCAATCTTTAACTGAGCAGCATCTTTAGTTAGGTTGGTTTGTTGTTCTTCGACGGAAGCCATTGCTGATGGTATCAACGCCATGCCAACCAGCATTGTCAAAAGAATTAGCCCTATTGTTATTTTGTTCTTAACCATATTTTTTCTCCTGTTTAGCACCAGGAGGCAGAATAAGGCAAGCTTAAATACACGCAAAGCTAACATAATCACTGCCTCTTAGGGCGCGTTTATGGAGTTCGGGTGACATTGGGAAACTATATTTGAACTCCATAAATTCCTCTTACCTAACTCCTTATAAGTTTTCTGTGTAAACTTCCAAACTATTTCTTTTTCATACGTGTTATGAATCTAAAATTAGTTCGTAATATTTGATTGTTTGATGGTCTGGAGAGAAACTATATATGAGCATATTGACCCAACCCATATTCCAAAGTTTATATAATAGCTCAAGTGTAATAACAAGAAAAAAACCTAATTCGATTGTTATGTTAGGTATTATTAAGTTTAGACCTGATTATTGTAAAAAACACTTAACAAAGCACAATTAATGCTTAACAAAGCACTGCTGAATGAAGAGCTCAAAAAGTTATTAAGAGAAAAGTATCCTGCCCTTTTTGAAGAACTTAGCCAAGATGAACCTTGATTATCCATGTAAGAAATCCTCTCCTACTTAACAAATAAATTTCCACAGATTTACTCTTTTGGTACAACCCATTATTTTAATAATTAGGACTTACGCGGTTGAACTGAAAAACAACAGCTCTAAACCTTCAACTGTCTAAATCTGCGATTTAACTGCAAGGTCTATTGATCATGATCTCAATCCTCAAGTGCGTAAGTCCTAATAATATCATTGTTATAATGCAAGCGCATGTCCTCCGAGTCGCAAAGGGATGAATTTCCGTTCCTCTAATGCCAAAAGAGCAGTTAATAAACTTTTTCCCAACTCTATCAACAGCAATCCAGATCCAGCAATATTTTTTTGTTACCGATGTAAGTGTGCATCTCATCCATTTCAACAATAGGCATTTCATTTTCGCTTTTTAGATCTTCTAGCTCCTGACAAAACTTCTATCCATTTTTGGACAGAAACATGACTTACCCCTAAAAATCACCCTATTGAGCGAAATCCTAATCCTTCAAGATAGAGTCGCCATCAACGCTGTTAGTTAAATAATTCGGGATAAAACAATACACACGCTTGTGTTATGTATTTATATACAACCAGTAAAAAGCAGAACATGGGAAATCTTTCCTGATCATGTTCCTGACTTAACAAGTATCCAGTAGACAAAAACCTTGTAGAGCCTGTAATTGTTCAAAAAGAGAAAAAGGAGTTAAAGATTACACATATCATTTAATTATGCTCAATTTATTCTCAATTACTTCTCACCACTTTATTAATCAGCAGAGTAATAACTTATATGATAATACTCATTATTCAGTTTTATATATTCAGTCTTGTTGTCGCGCATGATGTTAGCAAACTCCGTCATATTCCCATTATGGTCAAAAGGGAGCTTAATATCTTTTCCAGGATTACTTATTGCTTCTTTGACATAGGGGTATTTCTCGATATCTGCTAAACTGAATTCTACATATTTCTCTGGAGTATCTTGAAGTTTATCCGCGCGAACATACGTGCCTGCGCCAGGCTGATAAATCATCAAAAAGAAAATAAGGCATATTACTAGAACCGCAAAAGAAATAGCTGCTAAAATTTTTGTCCTTGCTTTCATTTAATAAATTCTCCAAGCACACTATAAAAATAAATGTAGGATTAAATCCTGCATGAAACGATTTAAAAAATATTTCTATTAGTTTCAATAATTTGATCGCAATTACTGCACCAATTATCTGTCGACATCATAAACGTGTATGTCATTATGCATGTTGGACCAGCATATCCATGATCTCGACAATCATAGCTGTGTGACGCTTCATGCTGTGCAACATGCCAATCCCAACCTGAAGTTATTTGATGTTGCATTATCCATGCACCAGTTAGATACTCAGAATAACCTCTATTACTTAATCCCTGATCACTGAAAACGGCAAGCATATCCATGCCTTGATGATTAGAATTCCATCCAGTTTCACTTTTTGCTTCATTGAGAAGTAAAACGACATCATCTGTATTGTCATTACTATCCCATATTGAATATTTGCCTACAACAAAATCTATATTATGGTCGTTGTAGAATGCGTTGTCAGCATTTTCGATGGTGTTGTATGCTTGAGTCTGCCAGTTATTTCCGAAAGTACTCCGGTACTCTTCATCTGCAACTATCCAAACATTAACCGTATTTGTTGTCGTTGTTGCTTTGGTTGAGGTTTGTTGACTAATATTTCTTGATGTAAAATTTTCTATTACTGCCTTTTTTATATCTTCAGGATAATTAGTAGGGAGATTTTCCAAATCCTTAAGGCTTTCAATCTGTACAGGTTTAACTTTTAGATCTTCCTCAATCATTTTTCTTACCGTTTCATTTTGTTCAGCAAGGGCGCGACGTTCATCCCCGCTAAGCCGATTTAACTCGTCACCTTTTTCAAACCAAGGATCAGGGACAGATATATTATCTTGATTCTCTTTTTCCGTAATATTCTGTTGCACCTCTACTGCACTCACTGGTGGTATCAATGCCATGCCAACCAGCATTGTCAAAAGAATTACTCCTATTGTTATTTTGTTCTTAACCATATTTTTTCTCCTGTTTAGCACCCAGGAGGCGAAAATCAGGCAAGCTTAAATACAGAAAAGCTAACATAATCACTGCCTCTTAGGGGCTTATTTTGTGGAGTTCGTGTGGTACGGGAAATACTTCTGAACTCCATAAATTCCTCTTACCTAACTCCTTATAAGTTTTCTGTCCATTCCATCAAACTATCTCTTTTTCATAGTTCTTTCGAGTCTGAAATTAATTCGTAATATTTGATTGTTTGATGGTCTGGAGAGAGACTATATATATGAGCATATTGACCTGACTCATATTCTAAGGTTTATATAATAGCTCAAGTGTA
>JAVESC010000129.1:0-5968 GCA_034006805.1 Advenella sp. | reverse complement strand
ACAGACAAGTCTGGCGGCGCAACACCCAGCCAGAGTTTTGCATCGGCAGGGTTCATGGCAACCGTCATTTTGTCGCCAACCTTAGAACCTGTAAAAAGTAGATTCTCTTCAATCTCTTTTTCGGTCAGGCCAAGGTCTACCAGCTTGTTATAACGCATGGCATTCGCGCTATGACAGTTCAGGCAGTAATTGACGAACAGTTTTGCACCGTTCTGCAAAGCCGCCAGATCAGTAATCCGTTCGGGGGCGCGATCCCAAGGATACCCCGCCGCGGCAGACATGGCGGGACCTGATACGGCAAACATCAATACTAACGCACCTAATAGTTTCTTAATCATGTTCATTCCTGATTTACGCATGAGGATGGAAAGTCACACGATCAGGTACCTGCTTGAATGTACCCAAACGGCTCCAGATTGGCATAAAGAAGAAAAATGCCAGATAAATGAGCGTACCAACCTGTGAAATGATATTTAATACAGGCGTTGGTGGTTGTGTACCAATGTAGCCCAAAACAACGAAGTCGATCATGAAAATGACATACAGCAATTTGTGCCAGGTTGGACGATAACGGATTGATTTAACCTTGGAGTGATCCAGCCATGGCAGGAAACCCAGGATAACAACCGTACCCCCCATAACAACCACACCCCAGAATTTGGCATCAAATACACGAAGTGAAACGGCAACGCCAATCAAGACAACGGGCCAGATAATTTTCCAGATGCCTTTGACATTTTTGCTCAGGAGCAAACCAACCGCAAAAATCAGCGCCAGCGCAACCATCACCCATGTAAATTCATCGGTAGTGGCACGTAGCATTGAATAGAATGGCGTGAAATACCAGACCGGTGCAATATGCGCAGGCGTCTGGAAGGGATCTGCCGGCAGGAAGTTATTGGCTTCGATGAAATAACCGCCCATGGTTGGTGCAAAGAACATAATTGCAGCAAAAATGAACAGGAATCCTGCCACACCCATGATGTCATGGACCGAGTAATAAGGGTGGAACGGAATACCATCAAGGGGACGGCCGTTCGCGTCTTTTTTATCTTTGATCTCGATGCCGTCGGGGTTATTTGAACCCACTTCATGCAGGGCAATAACGTGAGCCACGATCAGGCCGATAAGCACCAGCGGAATAGCAATCACGTGGAAGGCAAAGAAGCGGTTTAGCGTGGCATCGGATACCACGAAATCACCCCTGATCCAGACAGACAGTTCTGGGCCAACAAAAGGAATGGCCGCAAACAGGTTAACAATAACCTGGGCACCCCAGAAAGACATTTGACCCCATGGCAACAGGTAGCCAAAGAAAGCCTCTGCCATTAGGCACAGGAAAATGGCGACACCGAAAATCCACACCAGTTCACGGGGCTTGCGGTACGAACCGTAAAGCATGCCGCGCAGCATATGCAGATAGACCACAACAAAGAACATGGACGCACCTGTTGAGTGCATATAGCGGATAATCCAGCCATAAGGCACTTCACGCATGATGTATTCGACCGATGCAAACGCCAGTTCGGCATCGGGCTTGTAGTGCATGACCATGAAAATACCGGTCACAATTTGAATTACCAACACGAGTAATGCAAGTGAACCGAAAAAATACCAGAAATTAAAATTCTTGGGCGCATAGTATTCTGATAAATGCGCTTTCCATAGGGAGGTCAGCGGGAAACGCTTGTCTACCCACCCCAATAACCCTGTCGTTTCGACAACTTTTTCGCTAGCCATGTAGAGGCTCCTTTTCTAACTTGGCAAGATACTAAATTCAGTAACCGTAGCTACTAGCCCGCTGCTTTTTCAAGGCCAACCATAATATTATTATCATCAATAAAATAATACGGTGGCACTTCCAGATTATCGGGCGCAGGCTGGTTCTTGAATACCCGGCCGGCCAAATCAAACATGGAACCATGGCACGGACATAGAAACCCGCCATCCCAATCAGAAGGCATGCCTTCGCCACCACCCACAGCAAACCGTGGAGACGGTGAACAGCCCAGATGTGTACAAATACCAACGCAAATGAACCACTCTGCCTTGCGTGAACGGTCGATGTTTTTGGCAAACTCGGGTGTGAAACCTGGCCGGTCCGAATTAGGATCTGCCAAGAAGGGATCATTGTTTTTCAGGCCGTCTATCATTTCCTGTGTACGGTTTAAGATCCAGACGGGCTTGCCCTGCCATTCGACAGTAAGCATTGTGCCTGGAGCAATCGTACTAAGGTTTACGGTAACGGGGGCCCCTGCCGCCTTGGCGCGTTCTGAAGGTGACATGGAGGCGACAAACGGAACTGCTGTTGCGACACCTGCTACACCACCAACCGCACAGGCAGTACCCAACCAGAAACGACGTGATGGATCGGGTGGAAGAACTGCAGGAGATGCAGTTTCTTCATTGTCATGCTGTATTGAATCCTGACTCATTATCTATCCTTATTGATACTACTAAGGTATTAAAAAAATTACTTAAAACTTGTGTACAAAGCTTAACAACCGCTTATTATATACTGTGTCCGCTCGGGGACAGAGGAAAAAAGGATTTCTTATGAGCAAAGCTAAAGGTTTTATTAACGAATTCAAACAATTTGCGGTCAAAGGCAATATGATTGATTTGGCGGTTGGCGTAATTATTGGTGCGGCCTTCGGTAAAATCATCGATTCTCTCGTCAGGGACGTCATGATGCCGTTCATCAACTTTATTCTGGGCGGGTCTGTTGATTTCTCCAATAAATTCATCATCTTATCAAAACCAGAGGGTTATTCCGGGCCTGAAACCTATGCCGATATGACCAATGCGGGCGCCAATGTACTGGCTTATGGAAATTTTCTGACTATTCTTATTAATTTCATCCTGCTAGCCTTTGTTGTTTTTTGTCTAGTTAAACTCATCTCCAAGGCCCGTGCCTCTATGGAGAAAGAACAAGAAGCGCAAGCCGCTGCGGCACCCGAACCGGCTGATATCGTCCTGTTAGCCGAGATTCGTGATCTGTTAAAAAACAAACACTGATGCAGTACCCCGCCGGTTGCCGGCGGGGGCTGTTTTTCAGTGAGCCATCCTAAACCGGATTGGGTATATCCACAAATGATGAGGCGATGCCAAACCGGTCTACCAACGCATTTCCCAGCGCCTGAATACCATAACGTTCGGTGGCATGATGACCGGCAGCGATAAAAGCAACCCCACTTTCCCGGGCCATGTGATAAACAGGTTCCGAAGCCTCTCCGGTAATAAACGCATCCACACCGGCATCAATCGCATCCTGGAACATGCCTTGAGCCCCACCTGTACACCAGGCCACCTTTTTAATCATTTTATGAGTGTCTCCAATTAACAACGGCTCCCTTTCCAGACGTTGTGAAATTAAGACACCTAAATCTTCCAATGTGATCTCACCGGTTAGCACCGAACCCAGCCAAACCAGCCCACCCCTGCCACAGGTCAAGGGTTGGTTTTCTTCATAAAAAGGCTGCAAATCCAGCACCTTGGCCAACTGCCTGTTATTTCCCCACTCGGGATGGGCATCCAGGGGCAAATGGTAGCCAATAATGTTCAAATCATGCTTGATGGCCAGGGCAATTCGCTGGTATTTAGTCCCCAATATGCGTACATCTTCATTTTTCCAAAACCATCCGTGATGCACAATAACGGCATCCGCCTGATACTCAATTGCTGTTTCAAGCAAAGCCAGCGATGCCGTTACACCTGTAATTACTTTTTTTATTACCGGCCTTCCCTGCACCTGAAGCCCATTTGGTGCATAATCTTGATATAAATGTGGTTTCAGGTTTTCATCAAGCCACTTTACCAAGTCTTGTGTAAAAATTTCACTCACTTCATTTTCCTTTATGCATCGCTATTGGTTAATTTTCTCTCAAACCGTAACTGTTTTTCTCGCGATCCTGTTTACGGTCACGACACTGCGGCCTGACTGGCTTGATTTTAAAAAGCCGGCAGCCATACCCGCTTCCGTGCCTACTGCAACCGCCAAAATAGAGCCGGCAGAACCCGCCAAACAAACAGAAACCAACTCCGAGAAAAAAAAAGAGCCTGAACAACTCATTACTATTATCACATCGTATGCCGGTGCGGTTAAGGTTGCCGCACCTTCTGTGGTGAATATTTACACCAGCAAGAACATAGAATCCCCATTCAAGAACCTGCCCGATGTTCCTGCCCTGCGTCCATTTATCCAAGAGCAGAAAGAAAACATGCAAATGCTTAACAACACCACCAGCCTGGGCTCTGGTGTTATTGCCTCTGCTGACGGCTATATCCTGACCAACTACCATGTGGTTGAAGCGGCCGACTCGATTGAGATTGCCCTGACCGATGGTCGCAAGACCAATGCACGATTGATTGGCGCCGACCCCGACACCGATCTGGCCGTATTGAAAATTGATCTGCCTGATCTGGTGGCGATTCACCCTGACAACAAACAACAACTCAGCGTGGGTGACGTCGTTCTGGCCATTGGCAACCCGTTTGGCGTAGGACAAACCACAACTATGGGCATTATCTCGGCACTGGGCCGAACTGGCCTGGGCATCAACACTTACGAAAATTTCATCCAGACCGATGCAGCCATCAACCCGGGCAACTCGGGTGGCGCACTCATTAATGTCAATGGCGACCTGATTGGTATCAATACCGCCATTTACTCCGAATCAGAGGCAGGCGGCTCATTGGGCATTGGTTTTGCCACACCCGCCCATACCGCTCTTAAAATCATGCAGGAAATCATTGAAACCGGTACCGTTTCACGCGGATGGCTGGGTATCGAGCCGCAGGACATTACCAGCGATCTTGCCAAAGCCTTCAACCTGGACGACACCAAAGGGATTATTATTGCATCACTGGTACCCAATGGTCCGGCAGGCCAGGCAGGCTTGCTGGTCGGAGATATCCTGCTGGGCATGAATGATAAAGAAATTATTGACACCGACCAGATGCTCAATGAAATCGCCGGCTTCCCACCCAAATCCCAAATGAAATTCAAGATATTGCGCTCGGGAAAACCCCAGGATGTAACGGTAACCCTGGGACAGCGCCCCGGAACCACCTCAAAGAAATAAACCCATTTAATGGTGCAACAGGTTTCCGGTTTCTGATTGCCTTGGCAAGCTGTATGCCAAAACCGGAAAACACCGCTTAACTGTCAACTTCCTGTGCCGTATTCCTGGGCTTGATAAAGCGCGCCACCAGCAAACCCAGCTCATACAACAGGCACAGGGGAATGGCCAACAACAACTGGCTAAGTACATCAGGAGGGGTAACGATAGCGGCAACCACAAAAGCCCCCACAATCACATAACCCCTGGCCGCCTTCAGCTTTTCAAGGGTCATCATGCCGGTACTTACCAGCACCAATACCACAATGGGCACTTCGAAGGTAATACCAAACGCAATGAACATAGTCATTACAAAGCTGAGATAGGCCTCTATGTCGGGTGCAAAATTGATGGAATCGGGCGAGACCATTGAGATGAAATGAAAAACCGTATGGAAAACAATAAAATAACAAAATGCCATACCGATTAAAAAAAGCAAGGTACTGGAAACCACTAACGGTATGGCCAGACGCTTCTCGTGCCGATACAGGCCCGGCGCAATAAAAGCCCATGCCTGATATAGTACATAAGGCAAAGCCAGCACAAAAGAAAACAGCAGCGTAACCTTAAGGGGTACCAGAAACGGCGTGATGACCCCCGTGGCAATCATTTTATTGCCATCGGGCAGGGTTTGAATCATGGGTTGGGCAATGAAATCGTAAATGGCCCCCGTACCGGGATAAATACACAAAATGGCAAAAACACCCAGTACCGCAACAACCGCCCGAATCAGACGCGAACGCAATTCTATCAAATGCGAAAAAAAGCTTTCTTCTTTCTCGCCATTATTTTCATTAGGTGATGAGTTTTGCATTAGACCTTTGTTCCTGAACCAGTATTATTTTCGG
>JAVESC010000128.1:0-5972 GCA_034006805.1 Advenella sp. | reverse complement strand
AACCCGAACATCAACATGGCAACCCTTTTCTGCTGACAGGCATCAGCATTCATGACAACAGCGGAAAAAACGCGCTCAGAACCAATTCATGGGCTTATAACGACAAGGGGCAAGCCATACGCTCCATTCAAGGCTCACAAACAGACACCCAGCTTCGTCTTGATTTTGAATACCTTGCCACACCCGGCACAGAAAATGCCAAAGGCCTTACCCGCATTACCGATGCCGAGGGCAATATTACCGATATGCATACCTCCATCAAAGGTGGTCGATTTGTACTGGAAGAAGTTAAAGGAGCCGGTTGCTATGGTTGCGCCGCACCCGGCACCAAAGCCAGCTATGACAGCGAAGGAAGCATGACCGTTTTTAACGGCAAACAAATTCACTATGATGCACAAGGAAATATCAAGCAGCTTGATATAAAGCATTCACCTTGGACTGGACTAACCCTGCAATACGATACCAAAGATCGGCCCATCGCTTGGTCCAGCACTATCACAGGTACCGAGCACACACGATATAACGAACACGGTCAAATCATTGAGCAAACATTCGCCAATGGCAATCGTACTCTTCTGGAATATGACGAAACGGGTAACCTGAAATCGATCACCGAAACATCAAAACGTAAAGAACCACCAATCATTACAAAATTAGGAGGTACCGCAGATTTCGGATGGATTTTTATAAAGTCCCCAAAAGAAAGTCTTACTTTTGATTCACGGCAAGAAAATACGCTATATGTAGAGTCTTATCGAAATAGAAACGAGCACTCGGATGTGACGGCAGTGTTGACTGATCAATATACATTTGAAAAATCTAATCGAGCACTTATTCATCATCTACCCGAAGGCGGTTATATTACTTACTTACATGACAAAAACAACAAGCCCGAAACCATTATCTGGACTGAACAATCCGGCAAAAAACACCACTTGATTCTGGATTCCAGCATTCCCGAAAAAGGCTATGTCCTGGGCAACCAGCTGGCCTTTCATGCCCTTAAGACCGACGCAGGACAAACCCAACTTAGCTTATGGAATAAAGACAAACGGTTCTGGACACAAACCCTGGACTTTTCCCCAGATAATACGCTACGCAGCGAAACCTTCATTGTGCCAGACGCAAAATACGAAGCAGGCCGCAGCTATGCCTATGACCCTTCCCAAAGAATGGTTAGCTCCAAAACCAGCGCTCAATATAAAGAACAGGATTTGTCTGGCCTGCACCATTATGCCTGGAATGATAATGGTTCAAATGCCGCTTATTTCAATGGATCCGAAAATATTATTTCGAATATAGAGCGCGATACCAGCGGCCTGCCGCTCAAAATTGACGACTTTATACTTGAATATGGTGCCAACCAGCGATTGAAATACGTTGAGCTTAATAAGGAGCTGCTTGCTGAATATATTTATAACGGCTTAGGCCAAAGAATTATAAAAAAAACCAAAAACGCACATACCCATTACTACTACGCCAACAACCAGCTGGTTGGCGAATGGACAACCCATATGGGAAAACGCACCAAACAAGGGTTAAACGGAGGCATCGACCGCCGCTACATTTATGCCGGTCAACTACCTGTTGCTTTCATTGAGTACGAACACGCCTCTTTCAGTATTGACGATATATTGAATGAATCCTTTATGGCTAATGACTCTACTACCCTCCAATCAATCAAAAGGCCACAGCTTCGAGCTTACAAAGCAAAACTTTATTTTATCCATGCCGACCATATCGGCCAACCTTTCATGGTCACGGATGAGCACCGCAATATCCGCTGGCTAGCCCAAAATAGCCCTAACGGGGAAAGCAATATCCTTCAGGCTGACATTGAGTTCAACCTGCGCCTGCCTGGTCAGTATTACGACAAAGAAACCGGTTGGCACTACAACTTACATCGGTACTACGATCCTGCTGCCGGTCATTACCTTGAACCCGACCCGCTTGGGCCCACTACCCAAAATGCCCCCTTTGGATATGCTGCCCAACAACCTCGCCTGTTTACTGACCCACTAGGATTGATCCTATTTGCCTTTGATGGTACCAACAACAATGCACCCGTCCACTCCAATGTCATAAAATTTATGCGTTTATATAGTATGTATTATCGCGATACCCCATATATTGAAGGCTCGGGAGCATTACCCTACTTCGACACAATGACCACCACATTAGATTTGCTTACTGCCACTAAAACGCACTTCATTGTTCAAATGCAACTTTCTAGACTAAAAAAAATAATATACAATGATTATTTTTCAAATCTTGCAGAAAGCATAACCAAAAAAAAGCCTATAAAACTCCCCGTCATTACCATTGATATTGTTGGTTTTTCCCGCGGAGCTACTTTTG
This sequence comes from Advenella sp., assembly GCA_034006805.1. Lineage (GTDB taxonomy): Bacteria > Pseudomonadota > Gammaproteobacteria > Burkholderiales > Burkholderiaceae_B > Advenella. Next base: position 3,614 of record JAVESC010000128.1, on the reverse strand, counting down.
CCCTCATATTTGCCAACGAAATTGCCGAACAGTTGAATGATGGATTATTCAGCCATACTTTCCATGATCCGAAACAATTGAACAAACTCATTACCATGCAAGCCTGCCTTGACCTACGCTTTATCGGGCTCTTTGATAATGTTGCTCAATTAGGTAACCGAGGTAGCATGAATAAGTCTGTTAAATATGATGTTCCAGAAGAGTGGACATGGGTGGCCCACGCAGTGGCACTTCATGAATTCCGTAGTTTATTCCCGGTAACTACATTAACAGGCAAAAGCAATAATTTTATCGAACAGGGATTTATTGGCGCCCATTCAGATATTGGTGGCATTATCTGGGATAGTGACCCAAAAGACCCTAACAATCCCAAAAATACTACAAAAAACAACCTGCCCGAATCAGAAAAATACAGTGATCTAGGCGATATTGCCCTAGCATGGATGCATTGGCAAGCTACCAAAGCGGGCGTACCACTTAAACCGCTTGATTACTTCAAAGACTACGAATACACACCGGAAAACTATGCTTCTATAGATAACCCTTATATGCATGGCAAACCCGATAATGGAGAAACCACTCCAAACCGCGATAGATTTATTCACACGGCCGGATCCAACGAAAACAACCTGCAGCAGGCAGATCATCCAACCCTGGGGCGTAAAGCACGGGAAGCGGTAGAGCCATTTATCCGCAGGATTCCAAAACACGAAAAAACACGTGAATTTTTTGGACCCTCGCATAGAATCGTTGGTGAAGTAGATGTCCCCGCCTATAAACGATGGTTGGAAGAAAAACTCAACTGGGATGCCCCTTTCTAGCCCGGAAATTTCATGATAACAATCTTCAATATACAAATTATATTGCGTATTTTCAATTTACATACTATGATTTGTATATTGAAAATACAGCCTGAGATTTGTATGAGTGAATTTACGGTTCGTACCGCAGAGCAATTACCCTTATTGTTACAAGGTTTTCGCAAGCAGGCCGGTTTAACACAGGCGGCCACTGCAAGGCGGCTGGGTATTACCCAGCAAACCTTTTCAGCACTGGAACGTAACGCCGATAAAATAAGTGCAGACCGCCTGCTACAGGTACTCAGCCTTTTGGGTGTAGAGCTGGTTTTGCGTGAAGCCAGCATCCCAACGGCAGGCCAAAATACTTCTGAGCCCGTCTAGTAAGCTTATGGGAAGGCGTTCTCGCACACGATCCCTGGGCCTCTGGATGAATGGCAGTTTTGTGGGTACCTGGCGCAATGAACCTCATGTAGGTGAGGTGCTTCAATACGATGCCAACTGGGTCACTTCAAAACAGGGGCGGTCACTATCTTTATCACTTCCTTTTACACCAGGCAATGAGCCTCATCGCCATGACGCTGTTCGTACCTATTTTGAAAACCTGCTACCGGATAGCAAAATCATTCGGGAACGTGTAGCGCGTCGGTTTCAGACAAATAAGTTTGCTGGAAACATCTGCACAGGCAGAACAAGACAGAAGGATATTTTTTGTAGCGCAAGTCCTGTTCTGGATGCTGTGCGCAACAGATGGACATGCAAAGAATTTCAGCCTATTCATACAACCTGGCGGTACTTATAAACTCACGCCACTCTATGATGTCATATCAGCGTATCCGGTTCTTGGGGAAGGGCAAGGAAAACTATCACCTTTTCGTGCAAAAATGGCGATGGCCGTACGCTCAAAAAACCCGCATTGGCTTATGCGTGATATCCGGCGCCGGCACTGGTTAACTGTTGGTGAACGCTATGGTATTACGACAGATGATGGTCGCGATGTGCATCATATCCTTGACGATTTGATCACACGTACACCAGAAGTTATACGTATGGTTCGCAACAGGTTGGCACCGGATTTTCCTGAAGCATTGGCTGACAGCATATTGCACGGTCTGCAAGCCATGGCTGACAGGCTTGCCACCTGAAAGACTGAAAAATACAGGGCATGCTTGTCCAGCATAATTACATCGGAACGGGCATTTGAACGGAAAGCAATCAACCTCTTCGGTTTCCCCCAATAGATAAAACAATTCATTCTGTCTACTACAGGCAACCATTCCAGCTGATGATTTCTTTTTATTCAAACATGCGCCCATTTACCGATGAAAAGAATCACAACCCTGCTTATGCTGGCTGCTATCATGGCTCCCGTGGCATGGTCACAAACCAGCGAAACAATCAATGACCCAGTATGTCTACCCGCCCTGACCGGGCATCCCTGCAAAGATAAAAACAAAGTACCCACACTTAATTTAGGCGCAGGCAACCCCATTCATTTAATCAGTGGCAATAAATACCAGGAAGAAACCGATCTGCCCTTTCTGCCATCAGGGCTGGAGCTGGTTCGCTACTACAACTCGCTTTCCAAAGGTAACCCTCTGCTGGGTGAAGGCTGGAGCCATTCTTATGATACCCGACTGCATTTTGCCGGCAGCAAGCTGCAAATAGTCCATGCCGATGGCTCACGCACCATGTTTCAGCCACGCAAGGGCGACACTGCCCATGCCGTACAAACCAGCCAGGGCAAACTGCAACTTAAAGACAATCTCTGGCACTGGGAGCTGGGTGGCGGCCTTGGTAAGGTGTTTAACCAACACGGGCGCCTCATACAAGTAAACTGGCCAGGGCTGGAGCCCATTCTCATCACCCGTGAAGAAAAGCCTGGCCCCACCCGGCATGCCATTATGAAAGTACAAGCAGGCCAGCAGCACAAACTGGTTTTTAATTATGAAATTTTTAAGAATACGGCCCGTTTAAGCCGTATTGATACCCATGTTGGCACTTTCCATTACCAGCACGAACAGCCTGAAAAACACACCGGCCTACGCCTTATTGGCATGCAAAGACCCGATAAAATGGGCAAAACCTACGCGTATGAAGCCCCATACCAGCATGGCAACCCGTTTTTGCTAACCGGTATCAGCATGCATGACCATACCGGTAAAAAAACGGTCAGAACCAATTCATGGGCTTATAACGAAAAAGGCCTGGCCATTCGATCCAACACTGGCCACCAAGACGATACCCAAAACCGGATAAAGATTGAATATATCAGTCGGCCCAAAATTGAAAATGCCCCAGGCCTCACACGTGTTAAAAATACCGATGGCAAGCACACCAATTTCCATACTTCCATCAAGGGTGGGAAATATGTACTGGAAGCAATTGAAGGAGCTGGCTGCCATGGTTGCGCCACGCCCGGAACCAAAGCCAAATATGACAGTAAAGGAAAAATGAGTAGCCTGGATGGCACTCAAATTCATTACGATGAAAACGACAATATCAGCCAACTGGACATCAGCCGTTCACCCTGGCCTGGGCTGCAACTGCATTACGATGCCAAAGACCGTCCGATCACCTGGTCAAGCAAAATTACCGGTGCCGAACATACCCGTTATAACGACAATAACCAGCCGGTAGAACAGAACTTTGCCAATGCTGACCAGGCTTTGTTTGAATATGATAAAGACGGGCACCTGATAAAGGTGATGGAATCAAGCAAAAACAAGGCCAGGCCTGTAACCACAAAAATAGTATCAGAACCAAAAAACAATTTTTTTGCCATTGAATATAGTGACGAAAATAACATCTAAAAAA
>JAVESC010000127.1:0-5973 GCA_034006805.1 Advenella sp. | reverse complement strand
ACAGTAACCGTTATTACACAAAAAAACAATCACTAAATGGGGATTTTTGTGATAAAGGAAGCCATGTTCTACGAGAAGATCGGAGACTATAAAGTACACTGCAGCCTCTGTGCCCAGAGCTGCAAAATTGCACCCGGAAAAAGAGGCTTTTGCGGGGTCAGGGAAAACAGGGATGGAGACCTTTACTCTCTTATTTACGGCACTGTTTCAAGCGAGGCTATCGATCCTATAGAAAAGAAACCGCTTTATCATTTTTTCCCCGGGTCTTATGTTTACTCGGTCGGCTCCATTGGCTGTAATTTCCGCTGCAAGCACTGCCAGAACTGGTCTATTTCCCAGGTTTGCCTGGAAGATGCATATACAAAAGATATTATGCCGGACGAACTCGTGGAAAGGGCAATTTACTCAGGCTCGCAGTCCATTGCCTGGACATATAATGAGCCTACAATCTGGCATGAATATACCTCCGAGAGTGCAAAACTGGCAAAAGAAGCCGGGCTTGGCACTATTTACGTAACAAACGGATACATAACTCCCGGACCTCTAAGGGATATCGCGCCCTATCTGGACGCCGCAAATATCGATATTAAGGCTTTCAACGAAAAGTTCTATCATGACGTTGCCAGCGCAAAACTGGCTCCCGTGCTTGAGGCTTCTGCCCTTGCAAAAGAACTCGGAATACATGTGGAGATTACGACCCTTATTATTCCCGGAGTAAACGACTCCCTCGACGAACTCAGGGAACTCTCAAAATGGGTCTACAATAATCTGGGCCCCGACACACCGCTCCATTTCACTCGTTTCCACCCTCAATATAAGATGCAGGATCTTGCCCCTACACCCGTAAAAACCATGGAAGAAGCCTGTAAAATCGCGACCGAAGAGGGGATAAAGTATGTTTATATGGGCAATGTTCCTGGAAGCGACAGAAATAATACCTTCTGCCCGAACTGCGGCAAAATGCTGATCTCCAGAGGTTACTTCGATATAGAAAAATACGAAATCACTCCTGAAAAGACCTGCCCGGTCTGCGGGGAAAATATCCCTATTGTTGGAGAATACAGAAGCTTAAAACAGTCTCCTGATGAATCCGGGTTTTGAGCGGTTCTGGAGTGGTCTTGGAGCAGTCCTGGAGTGGTCTGAGTGATTTTTATACGGGAGCCTGAATCGTAAAGAAAGGAAATGGCAGGTTTGCCTCTGGATTTCAATACGGTATTCCTGAAAAGGCACTCCTCTCGTCCTTTCAGAAAAGATACTTCTCGCATCCTTCTTCAAAGATTTTCATTATCCCTGCCCTGAGGGAAGGAGTATATTTTCCTGGTTCGGTTTCAACAGCCCTGTGAAGTTCTTCAAGCCCTATCCACTCAATGGAGACGGCTTCTTCCGGATCAAACCGGATAAGGTGTGCAGTCTCTTCCGTACACCTGCCTGTAAATACTGTATGGTAAGCTCCTTTGTTTCCTGAGATGCAGGGGATTTTAAACAATCTCCTGAAAGGGACCGAGATTCCCAGTTCTTCAAGCATCTCCCGCTCCATGCAGACTTCATATGACTCACCTGCTACGGTGCCGCTTACGGAATAGGTATAGCGGTTAGGGAACCAGAACTTTGCAGGTGACCGTTTCTGCAGGAGCATCCTGTTTTCAGGATCCAGAAGGATTAGCTGGGAAGCTCTGTGAATGTGGTTACCCGAGTAAAAATCTTCCCTGGCTCGCAGGCAAAGAAAATTATCGTTTTTGTCAACTTCAATAATCATTTCTGTCACAAAATACCCCTATGAATCGCTCTATATATTGTTTATTCGTAAAATCCCTAACTGATTTTTGCTTATTATTATATCTATAATTATCTATTAATTTCCGATTGTTTGAAATCCAATAGTAGATAGAAATTCAGAAGAATACTACAGAACCAAGCTCATATATTAAATAATTTTCAAAATGAAACTTAAAAGAGATATTGAAAAGACGAAGTCAGAAGGTTCCATCGATTTCATTTAAAGCAGTATCAGTCAGATGTACTTTTCACAGAGTCCAAACTCTCTATAATTTAATTACTTAAATTTTATGTGCATTGATTGAGCCGTTAATTTTTTAAGTGAAAATTTATGGAACTCTTGTTCCTATATCGGACGTTATTTGTTATATTCTGTTCATATAATCTTATGTATGAAGTTCTAACAACCATGTATCCTACATATTATACTAATGCGATCATAAATTAAGTATCTATTTTGATTGTTTAATGATCTGGCAAAAAAGTTTATGGTTTATATAGAGAATGGTAGTAAATAGTTTATGAGGTTCAAACGGACCGTCCAGGGTGAATTTGAACCTCATTGTGCCCGGAGGCATAAGTTAACGTTAGCTTTGCGGATATTTAAGGCTTACCTAACCTTGCCTCGGGGAGAATATCACGAGGTGAAAACTGATGATAAAGGAAAAATTTGAAATAGAAGTACTAATTTTAGCAGTTCTGCTGGTAAGCATGGTGTTTGTACCGGCAGTAGGTGCAAAGACTGTAGATTCAAAAACTGAAGAAGTAGGTCCTTTCAGCGGAATAGAGATGCCAGAAGAATTAAAAAAGAATGTAGTTCAGGTCGACCCTTATACGTTCGTATTTAAAGGCGAAATAAATGATAAAGAAGCACTCTATGCTGCCTGGGATGACTATGAGGAAAAAGTTCTGTCTAAAAATCAAGTTTCAGTTACTCAGAGTAATAACGTAGACGGTAATGCCGTTACTACTACCACATCCACTAGTGGCACCGATACAGCTAGAAGAAACCTATTGGGTTCTTACATTAAAGGAGATACCTATTTTCATGGAACTATGGAGACAGGTTTAACAATTCCAGTTACTTTTACTGGAGATGGTTATACTAAAGGTAGGTGGTATGGTACAGGTAATCCTAATAAAATCAAATTAGGTTCTGATGTGAAAATAACTGGAGTCAGCGTAAGTATTAGTTATCCTTCAGGAGCTGGATTCAGTCTCTCAGGAGATACAGTCACATACTCGGGTGAGTGGAATAATGTGGCCGGAGCCCAGCATTATTACGACAATCTTAAGGCTACAAGTTGGGTCAGCATTACGGATCAGGATCAAAACGATGCTGAGACCTTTAGATTTGGTACTTCAGACTATACACTTTATACTCATGTAGATCTTTAATTTGTCAAGCTATATAAAAATCTGTTTTCAGAAACATGAGTTTGATTCGAGTTTACTATTCAAGTTCAAATAATCAATATCGATAATGACAGTTTATAGGGTAATATGATAAAGTCGTGAATTGATTATATGCACTTGATTATTTATTTTTACGTGATTTGCAATTGTTTAAAATATTAATAAATTTTCTATTTATTTGTAATATTTAAGTCTTACTCGTTAACCTTGGTGACAATAATGAATAGAAGTAGAAGAACAAATCTATGTTTATATATACTTTTTTTAGTATTCTTCTTGGTTTTTACTGGTTGTGTTTCTCAAAAAGTGATACATAATCAAGAACCTTCATCTCTAAGTAATATCAGTGAATTGTGGACTGCAAATACAATAAGTCGATTGGATAGTTCCCATGCTGTTTATGGAGGTTACTCAGATTTTCCTCCAGAAGAACCTACACTATATTCAACTTTTTATTCTTTGGAATCTCTGAAGCTATTAGACAAAGAGCCTCAGAACAAGCAAGCTACAATAGACTGGTTGTTGTCACAAGAGCAAATGATACTTAAACAGAACAACAGTTCGAACATAAGGGAAATATATTTTCTTACTATGAGTCTGGATATCCTGGGTACCAAGCCAGCCAATAGCTCGAGCCTTACATCAAAAATAATGGAATTACAAGCATCTAATGGATCATTTGTTGAAGAAAAAGGAGATGAAGGAACACTTCTTGATACATTCAGAGCTGTCACTGCATTACATAGTCTTGGTGTAGATTTAAATCAAGTACCTTCGACAAAATCCTGGTTAATTGAGAAATGGGGAGAAACCGAAGGAAGTAGCAGTCTAATGGATTCAACAGCTGAAACTTCTATGTTAATATCAATGCTAGAACTTTACAATGTAAATATTTATTCCCAGAATAAATCTCCAAGAATGGAAAAACTAACAGAGCAAAAAAGTATTGTTGAGAATCAATTAGAGTCATTACCAGATGCCGAAATGGACTTATTCACTTTGAATTCATTTACTGATTTTTTGTTGATAAACGGAAGTATTTCCCCTGAAATTCAATCCGGTATTGGAACATATCTACAAAGAGAACAACTGCAGGATGGTGGTTTTAATTTACTGTCAGAAGATTATGGGGAACAACAGGGAACGTATTTAGCTCTGAAAATTGCTTCAAAAATAGGGCTCAGTTTGAATGATAATGTTTCCACATTTATTTACAATTGTGAAACCTTAGATGGAAGTGGAGGCTTCCGACCAGCTTATCGGCTAATACCTTCGCCTGAAAATACTTATCTGGCAATAGAATCTCTCAAAATTTTAGGTTCAGAACCTGAGGATAAAGAAAAAATTTTGAGATATATTGCAGACGAATGGCAAGAAGGATCAAAAGATACAAAAAACGCATACTATTTATTAATGGTATATAAACTTCTTAATTGTTCATATCCACAGGACGTACAATTTGAAGAATGGGTAAAAAGAAGTTTAGATGAATGCGCTAATCAACCAGTTGAATCCATGAACTATGAAGAAACTTTTTACTTGGCAAAACTGACGAATCTTCTAGGCATTGATTTAAACAACAGAGATATGTTGATTGCCAAGATGCAGAGTATTCAACAAAAAGATGGAGGTTTTGGGTTTGAAGATTCAGATCTATTTATGACATTTTATGTTGTAAATATACTAGAAGAACTTGGTAGTTCTCCTTTGAACAGAGAGGGTTGTATTTCTTGGATACAAGAAGGACAAGTTGATGATGGTGGTTTCATAATCCGAAGAGGTCCAATCCACACTAACAGTTCTGATATCTATTCTACGTATATGTCCGTAGTTTCTTTAAATGCTCTTGATGCAGAACCAAAAGATTCTGATAAGTTATTAGAATGGCTAAGGGATTGTCAGTACGAATATGGGGGATTTAAATTTGCACCCGAGTATGCAGATCTGGATGCTTCAGCGGATACTTTTGAAGCGAGTTTAGAATATACTAATTGGGGACTTATTTCATGGAATGTCTTATCTAAAGACTAGACTTCTTAAGATCTATTGGTAAGTAAGTCCCAACAAGAGGGATCTTACTTCTTATGAAAAAGGTAGAAAAAGCCTTATTGTTTAAATAAGCTTCCTAGTTGAGATATGCATAAAGTATTGTTAATTGAGAGTGGTAATTTATTTAAGCTGAAATGTAATAAGGTACAAAACTACCATCTCAACTTACTTTTTGTGAAATGCAACTATAAAACTAAGACTGCTATAACTCTACATAAGTACTTTATTAGCGAATTAATGATATTATAAGCCTATGTGTAAAACCCTAGTCTTAAAGTCTACAAAAAGAAAAGCTTATTTTTCAGGCACCATTTAGGGCTCTGAAACTTCTTTTGGCCTTTCAGCATGCTTCTGGATTTCTTCAAGAAGCTGTTCGTCAGTCTTACCTTTTATATTAATTCCGAGTTTTTCAGCTGTTTCCTGCACCTTGGTCTTGGCTGGGGTGGGCTCAGTTAACGATTTCTCAAATTCTTTAAGATTCTTTTCGGATTCCTTCTGGGCTTTTTTGAATTCTCCAACTGAACTTCCCATGGATCTGGCGAGTTCAGGGAGTTTGGCTGCCCCAAAAAGAAGCACAATTACTCCAAAAATTGCTATTAGTTCTGGTGTGCCTATCATGGCTGGACCTCAAGCTTTTCGTTTTCCTTAATTGTGTAAACTTCAGCGGTAGTAATTTTCATAATAATAAGTAAAATTTCCTGAATAATTATCTGAATATTTAAGTAAATGGCC